>JAFPZI010000024.1 GCA_017417365.1 Synergistaceae bacterium | reverse complement strand
GTCTGGTCTGGAATGGATTATCTCATCAAGGGCAGTACGATAATAGCGGGGTAGTCTACGGGGGGTTAAGACATGTGCCCCCCTATTGTTTGTTGTTGCACCCTCACACGTTACGCCATCACGCCCGAAATTCCGGCACTAACTGCTTAAGAATGCCCAAAGCGTCATCTGGATTAGTCAAAGCACGTTCAAGCAATGGGTTAATGTCCTGAGGAGTGAGGGGTTCATTCTGTCCGGACTTGATGTTGCTGACGTAGATTTTCGGGTGAAGAGTTCCGTGTACGGCGTTCTCGTCATAGAATAATTCTTCATAGAGCTTTTCGCCCGGCCTTATCCCCGAGAAGACTATATCAATATCCTTGTATGGCTCATACCCGCAAAGACGGATAAGCAGTTCCGCCATGTCCTTAATCACGACGGGTTCACCCATGTTGAGCACGAAAATTTCCCCTCCATGCCCCAAAGCTCCAGCCTGAACAACCAAGCTCACTGCCTCAGGAATAAGCATAAAGTAGCGTTTCATGCCCGGATGAGTTACGGTAACCGGCCCACCAGAAGCTATCTGTTCCTCGAACTTGGGAATAACGCTCCCCCGACTGCCCAAGACATTGCCGAACCTCACGGCCATAAACTTAGTCTCGGGAAATTCGCGCTGTTCGTTCTCCAAAATCTTTTCTGCGAGCCTCTTTGTTGCTCCCATGACGCTTGAGGGGTTTACGGCTTTGTCAGTGGAAATCATGACCATTCTTTGAGCGTGGAACATTCCCGCAAACCTCGCAATAGTCCTAGTGCCCAAATCATTGACCCTCATAGCCTCACGCGGACATGTCTCCATTAAGGGTACGTGTTTATGTGCGGCGGCGTGGAATATGACTTCCGGCGAAAACTTCTCGAACACGTCCCGTATAGCTGTCTGGTCGGCAACGTCGGCAATCACTGGGTGAACGGGAATATTTGTGTTGAACTTGGCCAAGCCCTCAAGCAGCAAGTATATCGACTGTTCCCCGTGCCCTAACGCAAAGATTTCTGCCGGTGAATTGTGTATGACCTGCCGGACAATTTCGCTCCCGATTGACCCCCCCGCACCAGTGATAAGCACCCTCCGGCCCTGTATGTAGTTCATTGACGCGTCAAGATTGATTCTCACGGGTTCACGGCCTAAGAGGTCCTCGAGCCTGACTTTTCGGAGGCGTGAGACTGAGACCGTACCCCCTGCGAGTTCACGGAGGCTCGGGAGGATTCTCACCTGAATATTCATGGGGGCTAGTGTGTCATAGATTTTGCGTATCTTCTGGCCGTTCGCGCTGGGGATTGCGATTAACACTACCTGAATCCCGTAACGTTCGGCTATGCTCCTGAGTTCCGCCGTGCTCCCCAACACACGTAACCCCGAGACATGCCGGCCGATCTTGCTCACGTCGTCGTCAACGAATCCTGTGGGGTAAAGCTCCGACTGATTGCGCATGAGGTCCCGCGCCAAGAATGCTCCAGCCTCACCAGCTCCGATAATCAGGGTCTTCTGCCGTTCACTTCCCGGCCTGGTGTGAATGGATTTCGCCATCAGCCACGAGAAGCGCAATCCTCCGCACAAGAACAGCCCCGCGAAAAACGAAATCGCGAATGAAGTTCTTGGGAACACTGCGAGCTTGAAGACGCTGTTAATCATCAGGAAGGCCAGAATCGACACGATATAGAGCCACAAGAATTTATTGTAGTCCTCAGTGCCGGCGTGGAGACAAATCGTGTTGTACTGTCCGAAGAGCGCAAAGACTATCACGCACACGAGCGGCAATAAGCACATCACGTGAAGCCAGTCGGTTACGTATTGTGGAATGACTATGCCGAGCCTTAGTGCATAGCCGAAGTACACCGCCAGAGCCAGTAACAAGAAGTCCAGCAGAGCAATCACTAATCCCCTGCTGGAGAGTCTGCGCCACGAGTCTTTGAGGGAGTTCATTAGAGTATTAATTTCTTGCCTGAGTTGCTGCCCCCGAGACGGTCTAACTCGTTGAGGACACCGGCGGGTGCTACGTCAATCTTTGGTGCTCTCTGTTTCTCTGCGGCCTCCTGCAAACGCTTCTGCAGTTCCTCCATCGAGTGCTTGATCTCCTTAGCGTCCCCCTTAATCCACAGCATCAGGTTATCAGCGGCGGCCTTAATGGTCTTGTCGTCGGGCATTGCCTTAATCATTCCGAGCTCAAGAAGGATTCTGTTCTCCTCACGGATTGCGTCAACAGCGTCCTTCTCGTCAAACAAACCTTTTTTGTAGAGCATCCTGAACATAATGTTGAAGCGGCTCTTCTGGTTCTCAGAGTCGAGTGTCATATCTTCAACGCGTGAAACTAACATAGTGAGCAGTTCATCAAGACCAATCTGCATAGGCATAGCAAAAACTCCTTTGTGTGAGAAAAGTTAAGTACTTGCCGAAATTCTAGCACATTGATTACAATTTAGGCTTAATCTATTATTCACAGGAGCCAAGAATGAACGATGAATGTGTTATCTGCGGAGCCGGTCTAGAGTACTCCGAACGTGCTGAACTGATGGAGTGTTCACTATGCCGCAGGAAAGTATACAGCCGGGCTAAGTGCGTCAATGGTCATTACGTCTGCGATGAGTGCCACTCTGACGGTGCGGGCGGGATTGTTAGTGTGTGCATGAAGTCGGGCTCACGCAATCCTGCTGAGATTTTGGACGCAATGATGTCGCTTCCGTTCTGCCACATGCACGGACCTGAACACCACATTATGGTCGGAGCTGCGTTGCTCACGGCCTACAGGAACGCTGGAGGGGAGATTGAGCTAGAGTGTGCGCTGTCGGAGATGTTGAGGCGCGGGCGTGAAGTGCCTGGGGGAGCGTGCGGGTTTTGGGGTGCGTGCGGAGCTGGGATTAGTGCGGGAATTTTTGTGTCGATAGTCTCGGGGTCAACGCCGCTTTCTGTTGAGCCGTTCAGGTTGTCGCACATGATGACCTCTAGGGCACTCGCTGAGATTGGAGGAATTGGGGGGCCGAGATGCTGTAAGAGGGATTCATATCTGTCGTTGCTGGCGGGAGTGGATTTTGTGAGGGAGAATTTCGGGGTTGAGATGGTGAAGCCTGAGATAACGTGCAAATTCTTTCACCAGAACAACCAGTGCATAGGGCTGCGCTGTCCGTTCAGGAAGCCATGAGCACATCACTCTACAGGAAATACCGCCCCCAAGATTTCGCCTCAGTCGTTGGACAAAAAACGGCCGTCGAAGTCCTCACCAAGTCCCTAGAGAAGTCCAGAATAGGACACGCTTACTTATTCTCGGGTTCACGTGGCTGCGGAAAAACCTCAATCGCCAGAATTTTCGCCAAAGCCCTAAACTGCCTCAACCCACAAGGCAGCGAACCCTGCGGGAAGTGCCGTAACTGTGAGGCCATAACCGCCGGAGAGAGCCTTGACGTGATCGAGATAGACGGAGCGTCAAACAACGGGGTTGACAACATCAGGGGTCTTAGGGAGAACGTAACCCTTGCGCCGTTCAGTTCCCGCTACAAGGTATATATTATCGATGAAGTTCACATGCTCTCTCAGGGAGCGTTCAACGCCCTCCTGAAGACCCTCGAGGAACCCCCCGAATACGTTGTGTTCATCTTGGCCACGACCGAACCCCACAAGGTACCCGTAACGATACGTTCACGCTGCCAGCACATACCGTTCCACAGCATCAGCCCCGACGACATATTTTCGCGACTCACCTACGTATGCACCGCCGAGAACCTGACCGCAGAACCCGACGCACTCCGAGAGATTTCCCGCCAAGCCGACGGAGCTTTACGGGACGCACTCTCATTACTCGAACAGGTTGCAGCTTCCGGAGAAATCACCCTTTCGAACGTTGAGGCCGTTTTCGGTGCCGGCAGCCGTCCAGCCCTTGAACGTTGGTTGCGGACTCTGCGTGAGGACATGGGGGGAGCGTATACGTCGTTGCGTGGAATGTTTGACGCTGGAGCTTCAGGAGTGAGGGTGTTCGAGGAGCTGTTCTCGCTTGTCCGTGATTTGTGGCTGGTCTCGAAATGGCCAAAAATTGCCGACTCCCTGACCCTCTCAGAGAGTGAGAAGGACTTTCTTCGTGAGGAGGCCAAGAACTGGACACCAGCCGAGATTCACGCCCTCTTGAGCAAAATTCTTCAGGCATTGACGCAGGCAAGACTAGGTGTCAGGCCGGATATTCTGCTGGGGATGTTCATGTTCTCCCTTGAGGCTCCACAACCCGCACCAGCTCCCGAAGTTATTGCACCCCCTCCCGTTATTCCCCGTGAGGAACCCAAACCCCAAGCCTCCGAACCCCCGAAGTTCCGCCCAAAAGTTACGGAGTATGACCCATCGTTCAAGGACGAACTGCTAGAGGCAGCGAGGGAGAAAAATTTTGTGGTTTACTGCGCATTGTTCGACGTTAGGCCCGCAGTGTTTGACGGAACTTTGGTGCTCGAAGCCGAACACAGATATTGCTATGAGGTCCTCAAGATTGACAAGAACGCCGCAGACCTCTCAGGAATTTTCAGCAAGTACAGTGAAGTTTGCCTGAGGTTTGGTAGCACTGAGTATATTTGTCCGAAGCCCACGCCCCTTGAGGAGGCCGCCCCGAAGGTTGAGCCCGAGAGTGAGCAAAATAGTAAAATATCTTATTATCGCAGCCCTGAGTCAGAAGCACCTGATGAGCAGATTTCGGAGAGCCCCGCTGAGGATAAGACGGTATCAGTGTTCAGTAAGATTCGCGGTGAATTGATGCGTTTTGGGGTGAAGCCAGAGGTATTGTTCATCAAGCACAAGGAGCTTCAGGAGCAGGAAGAAGAGACTGCCGGTTACGACCCAGACACGGAAGGAGACACTGAGGAATGAGCAAGGATTTCGTTCACTTACACGTCCACACTGAGTATAGCCTATTGGACGGAGCGATTCGCACAAAGGACTTGGCCAAGAAGGTAGCCGAGTGGGACAAGAAAGCCGTTGCCATGACGGACCACGGGGTGATGTATGGGGCTGTAGAGTTCTACGAGAACTGCAAGGCTCAAGGGGTAAAGCCTATTCTTGGCTGTGAGACCTACGTAGCCCCCTCCGGCATAACTTCCCGAGAGAACAAGAGAAGCAATCACCTCTTACTGTTGGCCGAGAACATGACCGGCTGGCACAACCTCATAAAGTTAATCTCAATCGCCAACACCGACGGCATGTACTACAAGCCCCGAATTGACCACTCATTATTGACCCAGTATCACGAGGGGATAATAGCTTCGAGTGCGTGTTTGGCCGGAGAGATTCCGCAGTTCATTCTTGCCGACAACGAACAGGCAGCCCTAAAGTGTGCGGTGAACTATGACGCGATAATGGGGCGTGGAAATTTCTTCCTTGAGGTTATGCCGAACACCTTACCCGACCAGAAGAAAGTCAATGAGGCCATAATCAGAATCTCACAGCAGACGGGAATACCCATAATCGCTACGGGAGATGCCCACTACCTCGACGCTAAGGACTACGATTGGCACAAGATATTACTAAAGATTAACACCCACGCCGACGCAAATGATGACGCATTCGGGTTTGACCGCAACGAGTTCTACTTGATGAGCCCGGAAGAAATGTACTCAGTGTTTGAGGCAGAAATTCCCCAAGCCCTGACTAACACCGTAGAGATAGCCGAACGCTGTAACGTAGAGCTAGACTTGTCGAAGAAACACTACCTATTGCCCGACCTCAAGCTAGGTGAAGGGATAACCCTTGAGGACGAGTTACGCAGGAGGGCCCGTGAAGGTCTCAGTGAGCGTTTTTCCGTGAAGGGGCTCGAAGTCCCGGAAGCATACACGAAGCGTCTTGAGTATGAGTTAGGCGTGATTGAGAAGATGGGGTTCTGTGCGTATTTCCTGATAGTCTCCGGGATAATTCAGGCCGCCAAGAGCAAGAATATTCCCATAGGTCCCGGGCGAGGTTCAGCGGCAGGAAGTGTCGTAGCATGGAGCCTCAAAATTACCGAGCTTGACCCATTGCGCTATAACCTCCTGTTTGAGCGTTTCCTGAACCCCGAACGAATCTCAATGCCCGATATTGATACGGACGTGAGCGACAAGGGACGGGATGAGCTCCTGAAGTACATATCCAGCGAATACGGAGTCGACCACGTGGCCCAGATAATCACGTTTGGGCGAATGAAGGGCAGGCAGTCGGTGAAGGACGTGGGAAGGGCGTTAGGGATGGACTATTCGGTGATGGACCGTACGGCCAAACTCATACCGGCTATGGCCAAGAGCCTAGATGCCGCCCTCAACGACACTCCCGACCTCAAAGCGCAATACGACAACGACCCGGTAACCCGCAACATCATCGACAAGGCCCGCAACATCGAGGGGCTCGCCCGCCACACCTCACAGCACGCCGCAGGGGTAGTGATTACTCCTGTGCCGATAACGGACGTTGTGCCCGTGAAGAAAATCGCCACAGACAAGGCCGACGCTGACACAACGGGAATCAGCCAGATAGTTACCCAGTTCACTATGGAGCCGGTAGAGAAGCTAGGGTTGGTTAAGATGGATTTTCTTGGCCTCAGCACGTTATCAATCATTGAGGAGGCGGAGAACAACATCAAGATTAACGGCAAGACCCCTCCCGACTGGCCGGCAATCCACGAGGCAATGAATGACGCTCCAACGTTCAAGATCTTGCAGGAGGCTGACACAATGGGAGTGTTCCAGCTTGAGTCTGATGGAATCCGTGCGATGCTCCGAAAGCTCAGGATTGACCGCTTCGAGGACTTAGTGGCTGCACTGGCTATGTACCGTCCCGGCCCGTTGGACTCGGGAATGGTTGACCAATACATAGACTGCAAGCACGGCAAAGCCGAACCCCATTACCCTCACCCGTTGCTTGAGGAGACATTGAGGGAAACCTACGGGGTAATCCTCTACCAAGAACAAGTCATGCAGTGTGCATCGGTCTTGGCCGGGTACACTTTGGGTGAAGCGGACATGTTGCGCCGGGCAATGGGCAAGAAGAAGGTTGAAGTCATGCAGGCCCAGCGTGAGAAGTTCATGAAGGGAGCGGAGGACAAGGGGATTGACGGCAAGACAGCCGGAGCAATATTCGACAACATCGAGAAGTTTGCTGGTTACGGCTTCAACAAGTCCCACAGTGCCGCCTATGCGTTAATCTCATACGACACTGCCTACCTGAAGGCTAATTACCCTGTTGAGTTCATGGCAGCCTACTTATCGAGCCAGATGAAGGCCAAGAAGGAAGTATTAGGGCGTTACGTTCTTGAGGTGAGGAGGAGCGGAATATCAGTGCTTGCTCCTGACATTAATACGTCGATGGAGAATTTCACGGCAGTTGGGAAAGTTATACGTTTTGGGTTGGGTGCAGTTTCCCGCGTGGGGCACAACACGGTAGATATGATTGTGAAAGAGCGCAATGAACACGGTAAGTTCAAATCGTTATGGGACTTCATGCAGAGGGTAGATATGAGCCTGATGAATAAAACTGTCTTCGAGAACCTCATCAAGGCTGGAGCTTTCGATAATATCACCCCTAACCGAGCTATGTTGCTGAATGCCCTGCCGAATTTCCTGGAACTCACGCAGAAGGCCGCGAAGACCAAGAACGTTAACCAGATGTCATTGTTTGGTGAAGAGAGTGCGGAGGATGAGGCATTGACCCGTGAACCCGATATGCCTGAAGTCCCGGAGTTCGGGGAACATGAACGCCTCGACTATGAGAAACAGGTTACAGGGCTGTACATTTCCGGGCACCCTTACGAGACGTACCAAGCGAAGATTGCGCCCTACACTAATTGCAGGATAGGGGATTTAGGGAGCTGGAAGAATGAGGAGATCAAGCCGGTAGTTGGGGGAATAGTAGCGTCAATCACCGAGAAGCAGACCAAGAAGGGCGACTCTATGGGGCTGATTCAGCTTGAGGACACGGAGGACTCTATAGTGTTAGTGGCGTTCTCTAAGTTATGGCAGAAGCTGAAGGGTAGTCTTGTGCTTGGGAGTGCGTGTGTGGCTGAGGGGAAGGTAGATGACCGCGGGCAGATGGTGCTGGACCGATTGACGGGAGCGGACGACTTCACTGGGAAATCTCAGCGTTACGTGAACATAATCATCAATGTTACAGGGGGTCAAGACGTTGACGTGAGGGGGTTAGTTACGGCCTTGAACGAGTGTCGTGGCAAAGCTAGAGTGATGATTGAGCTGCGTAGTGAGGAGGAGACCTGCAGAATGTGTTTGTCGTGCAGTGCGTCCCCTGAGAAGCTCCCTGATGCGTTGTCGGGGGTGTTGAGTGCGGGAAGTTATGTGGTAGAGATGGCCTCATGAATTGGTCAACAAAAAATTTTCACGGCCTGTATAATTTCAGGGAGTAAATCATGAGGGAGGTAGTAAGTATGTCCGCAATATCGGCACCCAGAAAGATGCTAATTGGTCTTGTGCTAGACATGTCAGAGGAAAAAGTCCCGGATGTATTAGACCTTGTTATGCGGGAAATTATCGGCTACGACGAGGACGAACCGCCATTAACAGAGGACGAGCTGCGTGGGATTGCAATTGCAGAACAGGAGCTGGCGGAAGGGAAGGGGATTCCGTTTTCTCAGCTGATGAGGGAGTTAGGTGAATGAGCTGGGAAGTGATAACGCCTCCTGTAGTACAAAAACGTATTGACAGAATCCCTCAGTCTGAACGAGGACGCATTCTCGCTGCAATAGGGAAGCTGGAAGATGGACTTGTAGGCGACATAAGACCCATGAAGGGCAGCAACAAATGGCGTTTGCGTGTTGGTGGCTGGCGTATTGTAATGTCAGTCAACTGGCGTGAACGAGTTATTAATATCGTGCTTGTGGATACCCGAGGGGATGTCTACAAGCATTAACGTTAAGGAGGAAAATAGAACATGTTCGTAAAAATCGTATGCACAATAGGCCCCGCCAGCGACAACTACGAGACCCTAAAAGCTATGGCCGAAGCCGGAATGAATGTAGCCCGCCTCAACTTCTCACACGGGGACTACGACGGCCACGAGAAGAAGCTCAAGCTGATACGCCGGGTAGAACGCGGAGTCAAGAAGCCCATAGCCGCCCTCCTCGACACCAAAGGCCCAGAGATTCGCACCGGCCTCATGCAGAACGGAGAAGTTACCCTAGTACAGGGCGCGAAAATCATACTCGACTCCGGCGAAAAATCCTTTGAGGGCACGGCAGAAAGAATTTGGGTGAATTACCGTCTCCTAGCTCAGGAAGTCAAGCCCGGCCAGAACATCTACATAGACGACGGAGCGTTGAACCTCGAGGTTGAGAAGGCAGAAGGCGATGAAGTCCACTGCAAAATCATCGTAGGCGGCCCGTTGCGCAACACTAAGGGAATAAACTTACCCGGAGCAGAAATCACCCTCCCTGCCCTCTCCGACAAGGACAAGCAGGACATAGCTTGGGGAATCCAGCACGGCATGGAATATCTAGCTGTGTCGTTCGTCAAGACCCGCCAAGACATAGTAGAGGTCCGCAGGCTCATTCAGGAATACGGAAGCGGCATGAAGATTCTCGCCAAAATCGAGACCAAGCAGGCCGTAGACAACATTGAAGAAATCGTTGACGTAGTTGACGGAGTAATGGTAGCTCGCGGTGATTTGGGAGTTGAGATTCCCACGGAGGACGTGCCGTTGGTGCAGAAGAAGATTATCGAGATGTGCCGAGTACGCGGAAAAGTCGTGATTGTCGCAACACAAATGCTCGACTCGATGATCCGCAACCCCAGACCCACTCGTGCCGAAGCCAGCGACGTAGCTAATGCCGTTCTCGACGGAACTGATGCCGTAATGCTCTCGGGTGAGACAGCCTCAGGAAATTACCCCGTCAAAGCCGTATCCACAATGCGCAACATAGTTGACCGTGCAGAACGTGAACTCGGCCTCTGGGGCAACCACAAGAACTACGAGCAGAACCCGTTAGAGCTTGAGGGAATCCCCGTGCCCGACGCAGTCAGCGGAGCCGCCGTCTTAATCGCCCGTCAGGTCAAAGCCCCCGCGATTCTCTGTCTCTCACGCTCCGGCCTCACAGCAAGAATGATCAGCAAGCACCGCCCCGAATGCCCGATACTCGGACTCACTCCCAGCCAGCAAACTTGGCGTGAACTCGCTCTGTGGTGGGGAGTGCACCCCGTTAGGCTCTCGGAAATGAGCGACATCAACGTGGCCGCCCGTGAAGCAATAAATATTTGTGTCAGCCGCGGTCTCCTCAAGGAGGGTGAACTAGTCGTGATTACCGCCGGAGTTCCTGTGGGCCGTCCGGGTTCTACTAACGTCGTGGAAGTCCTCACAACAGGCACAATCCTTCTCTCAGGTACCCCGTTATCCCACAAGAACGCCGTAGGGAAAGTCTGCATTGCCCGCACCCCACAAGAGGCAATCGAGAAAGTTACCCCCGGTTGTATTCTCGTGGTACGTCAGCTCAGCGAGGAATACCGCCCGGTTCTCGACAAGGTCGGGGCAGTGTTATTCGAGAGCGGACTACTCTTCAGCGAGGGTAATGCTTTGGCAATTGACTACAACCTGCCTTGCATTGTCGGCGTGGCTGATGCTTTCTCCACATTAATGGACGATGATACTGTGTCCATCGACGGGACCAGAGGCCTTGTGTATCGCGGTATCGTAAGGTTAGTCGTGTAATGTGGGCAGATGTCAGAAGCGTAATCGACATTGCTATAGTCTCATTCATAATTTACCGAATACTTGTCCTTCTCGTAGGGACGCGGGGTATCCAGCTGATGAAGGGAGTATTCATCCTGGCAATTGTGTCTGCGCTCGCGTCTTTCCTGAGAATGAGATTATTATCGTGGTTCATAGGCAACGCGTTACTAGCTCTAACGTTTGCGGTGCCAATAGTCTTTCAGCCTGAATTGCGGAAGATGCTTGAGGAACTCGGCAAGGGAAATTTCTACCTTCTGAAGCGTCAAATGTCCGCTGATGAGGCCGAAGTGAGGGTGAAGCAGATAGCCGGAGCGTTGAACTACCTGAAGGCTCACAAGATAGGAGCGTTATTAGTGTTCCAGAAGGAAGTGGGCTTAGGGGATTACACGCAGACTGCAATACACCTCAACGCGAATATTACTCAGGAACTAATCATCTCTATATTCTGGAAGGATAACCCCCTTCACGACGGAGCAGTAATTCTCGACAAGTACAGCCTGATAGCCGGAGGGTGCTATTTGCCTCTTGCCGACGCTCCCGAGATTTCTCGATGGTTCGGGACGCGCCACAGGGCAGCCTTAGGGATAACCGAAGTATCTGACGCAATAGTGTTTATCGTCTCCGAGGAACGTGGGGACATATCATTAGCGGCTAAGGGTAAGCTCTCGAAGAACATCAAGGACTTTCAGGTAGAGGGAGTATTGAGGAGCTATTTTGCCGGAGAACAGAGGGCTACAGGCTGGCGGGATAAGCTGAAGGGGTTAACGAATTTGCTGTGGACGGTCAAGAAGGAGCCGGAGTCGGGAGGCTTGGTGAAGTGATGAAGGTGAACATGAAGAACTTTGACCTAGAGTCAATATTGACCTCACCATGGGCGTTGTGGCTAATCTCAATCGCTGTCTCAATCACAATGTGGGTCTACGTTACCGGCATGGACGAGGCCGCATACATTACGCGTAAGTTCTCTTGTCCTCTGGAATACAGGGGTGTTGACCCTCAAGGGATATTGCGCGGGAGGGTCTCTGAGGTCGACATAGAGATTCGCGGCCCTGAAGATGCGGTGTTGAGGTTCGACTACAATTCTGTTGTTGCGTTTGTGGATGCCCGCTTCCTTGCCCCCGGGAAACGCTACACCGTCAATGTGAATGTTGAGACCCCCAGCAGCATAAATCTAGTGTCTTGCTACCCGTCTCAAGTAGTGCTAGACCTAGTGAGGCAGGTTACCCGCCTGATGACTGTAGAAACCGTGCTGCCTCAGAACATCCCCGAAGGCCAGTACATAGAGGGAGTGGAGATTATCCCGAAGGAAGTCGGCATAAGGGGAGCGGAAGATGACGTTGCGAAGGTTGGGAGCGTCAGGATTACCCCAACGATAGAGGAGCTTCAAGCCGGACGAGAATTGTTGATGCCAGTGAAGTTCTCGCAGTCTGAGCCGTTCGAGGGATCTGTGGCAATTGAGCCAGCGCAGGTTAGGTTCAGGGGTACGCTAGTTCGTGGCTTGCCGAGAAAGCGTGTGCCTGTGAACGTCAGGCTTGCGGGGAAGCTGGACCCTGATTATGAAGTGCAGTCAGTAGTGATAGACCCATCGGAAGTGCAGATAGAGGGCAATGCTGAGGACTTGGCCAAGATTGAGGCGATTGACACAGAAGTGATAGATGTCTCCACGCTCAACACTGATAAGGTAATGGTTACGCCCTTGAGGCAGCCTGAAGTGAAGGGAGTATCCTTTGTTGGAGCGTCATCTGTGAGGGTGAGTATTCAGCTTCGTGAGGCGAGGGCCGAGAAGATAATCTCGAACATTCCCGTAGAGTTCCGCGGGACTGAGACCCCGCAGGATTATGTGAGCGTACCTGCCAGCGTAACGGTAACGGTAGAGGGCCGTCCGTCGAAGATCGAGGGGTTTGACGCTGAGAACGTGAGGATTAAGGCCTATGTTGACATGACGAATATCTTCATGGCTCCCGTAACGCTGCCGGTGAAGGTTGAGATTCTCTCTGGGGATGCTTACGTGGTGAACAGGGTGGAACCTCAGAACGTAACGGTAAACATTCTGGAGAGCAGGTAGAGTAGAATAGTCCCCTCTGGTCTATCTGGAGGGGATAATTTTATGCTGAGGAGGACTAATGGAAATACATCCGGAATTTCTTAATGGCTTCATGCATGGCTTTGGGGAAAAATTAGCCTTCTTGCTTCTTTCATGCATAGGGTATCTGTGTTGGCGTAAACGTGAGCAAATTCTTCGTTCAGTTGGTAAAATATTTTGGTGCCTTATGGCGTTAATGAAATATGTATTGCTTGTTATGCTGGCAGGAGTAATTTTGTGGGGAGGGTATGAAGGCTACAAGCACTGGATGCCTTCAGGAAGTCCCACACATGAGCCTCCAGACCTTGCGCCCAAAGCAGCACCTATGGTTAAGCCGCCTGTACCTGCACAACTTGAAGCTGTACCTTCTCTGCCTAAAACTGTTGAACCGCAACGAGAGGATGCACATACACAATATCAGCGCGGATGTGAGTACGATGAAGCCAAGAATTACGCAGAGGCTCTGAAGTGGTATCGTCTTGCCGCAGAACGGGGGAGCACTGAGGCACAGTGTGCTTTGGGTGTTATGTACTACAACGGCTGTGGAGTGAAACGGGATTACAAGGAGGCTTTGAAGTGGCTGCATTTGGCCGCCGAAAAAGGATACATTCCGGCACAATACAATCTAGGCTTTATCTACTACAGCTCAGGTGGATTCGAGGAGTCTCTAAAGTGGCTGCGTTTGGCCGCTGAACAAGGAGATACCCGGGCACAAAATTATCTTGGCCTAATGTACAGCTTTGGCAAGGGAGTAAGGAAAGATTACGCAGAAGCTATGAAGTGGTTTAACCGCGCTGTTAGACAAGGCTTCGCTTTAGCACAATACAATCTAGGCTGGATGTACCACAATGGCTGGGGAGTGAAGCAGGATTACTCGGAGGCCGTGAAGTGGTATCGTTTGGCCGCTGAACAGAATCTAGCTGTGGCACGATACATGATGGGCTTTATGTACGAAAACGGCTGCGGAGTCCCCAAAAACCTCACCGAAGCCCGAAAATGGTATCAGCTGGCTGCCAATCAAGGCGACATAGACGCAAAGGCAGCACTTGAACGCATAAATACACATTAAGGAGTGATTCACAATTGAGTGAACGTAAACTATTCGGCACTGACGGAGTGAGAGACCTCGCCAATCAGGGCAACATGACACCCGAAACTGCTCTAAAATTAGGGCGGTCATTCATCAAGTTCGGTCATGGCACAAAAACTGTCATCGGCCGTGATACCCGAGTAAGCGGCAGAATGCTTGAGGGTGCTCTGTCCTCCGGTATAATCTCAGAAGGTGCCGACGTCTACCTCGCCGGAATTATCCCCACACCGGGCATCAGCTTCGCAATAAAGCACCTCAACGCCGCAGGTGGAGCCGTAATCAGTGCCTCCCACAACCCCCCGGAGTACAACGGCATAAAGTTTCTCGGTTCCGACGGGTGCAAACTCTCCGACGACGAAGAGCTCGCAATTGAGGGCTTCTTGGACCACGAACCCGGACATTCCCCCGAAATCGGCAGCATCTACGACGCTCCAGACCTCGTCAGAACTTACGCAGAACACATCGCCTCCCTCCTCAACCCCGACGCTGCCCTAGACCACGTAGCCTTCGACTGCTCAAACGGTGCTTCAGGAATGACCGTACCAATTCTCGTAGAGCGCACCCCCTTCGCCTCCCTCGACACTCACATAATCTGCCGTGAACTCGACGGTATTCATGTCAACCTCAACGCCGGAGTAATGCACATGGACAACCTCACGTCCTACGTCAAATCTCACGGCCTCGCTCTCGGGTTCGCCTTCGACGGGGACGCTGACAGGCTCCTAATCTCCGACGGCAAGGGCAGAGTTATCGACGGCGATATTATTCTGTGGGTGTTGGCGCGCTGGCTCAAGATGAGGAACTCCGCAGGCAGTGATAAGGTCGTCGTTACCGTCATGAGCAACATGGCCCTTGAGGCTCACTTGGCGCAGGAGGGAATCAAGACCCTACGCTGCCCTGTGGGTGATAGATACGTCCTCGAGACCATGCGTGAGTCCGGCGCGGGGCTCGGCGGTGAACAGTCCGGCCACATCATAGCCAGCGAGTTCACGGGCACAGGGGACGGTTTGTGCACGGCTATGCTCTTCCTTAACGCTATTCACGACCTCAAGGAAGACCCGTCTGGACTCATTGAGCGTTTCGGGCGTTACCCACAGATATTGACTAACCTTAGGCTCAAGAGGAAGCGCGAAGAAGTCGACATGAACGCCGTTAATGCCATCGTCAGCGAGTATCAGGAAAAAGTTCAGGGTAACGGGCGAATCTTCATCAGGACTTCAGGAACAGAACCGTTACTCAGGATTCTCGTTGAGGCCCCGGAAAAGAGCCTCGTTGAGGAGTTGTCTGACGTTCTGTCCTCACGCCTTGAGGAGTTCTGCTAACGGAGGATAAGCTATGAGCGTCAGTAAATGTTTGTTCCCTGTTGCCGGTCTTGGTACTCGCTTTCTGCCGGTAACTAAGGAAATCGCTAAGGAAATGCTCCCCCTCGTCAACCGCCCCATAATCTCTTACGGTGTCGAAGAGGCCCGTGCTTCCGGCTGTGATGAAATCGTCATGATAACCGGCCGCTCCAAATCCTCAATCGAGAACTACTTTGACCGCTCGTTTGAACTCGAGGATATTTTGCTGAAGAGGGGCAAGAATGCTCTTTACGCGAAGGTCAGGGCAATCTCAGATATGGCCGAAATCCTCTACATTCGCCAGCGTGAACCATTAGGGCTCGGCCATGCTGTATTGTGCGGTGAACCTGTCTGCAAGGGTGAATATTTTGGGGTTATCCTTCCCGATGACGTGTTTGTTCATGAAGAGCCGGTGCTCTCACAGCTCATCAAGGTACATGATAGGTTAGGCGGAAGCGTTGTGGCACTCGAGAAGGTATCTGATGATGACGTTATGCGTTACGGTATCGTGTCGGGGTCGGAGACTGAGCCGGGGATATTCCGAATTGATGACATGGTCGAGAAGCCCAGTCTTGGCGAGGCACCCAGCAACTATGCAATCATGGGACGCTACGTGTTGTCGCCGAACATCTTCCCGATTCTCCACGAACAAGGCAAAGGGACCGGCGGAGAAATTCAGCTCACGGATGCCTTGCGCACTCTGGCCAAGAGTGAACCCGTCTGGGGAGTCGCCTACAAGGGCCGAAGGTTCGACTGCGGTACACAGAAGGGCTGGCTGAGAGCGAACGTCCAGCTTGCTATGGAGGACCCGGAACTGCGTAACGTCGTGCTAGGAGTCGTCAACAGCAAATAACACAATGCCCCTCTGAAAATTCATCAGGGGGCAATTTTTTACTTCGCGAATTTCGCCCTCATTAACGGCTTTATCCCTCCGGCCTCAAGAATCTTCATGGCCTGGTCTCCCAGCTTCTCACACGCAAACTCTTCACCTGTCTCATCAATTTTCACGGTGCCCTTCTCGAGGTCAAGAGTGAGAGTCTGTCCTGCCTTAACGTGCTGATTGATGCCCTTGCAGATTACCGGCAATAACCCCAAATTCACGGCGTTACGGAAGAATATCCTAGCGAAGGAGTCGGCCAAGACCGCAACGGCCCCCATGTTGAGCAGAGCTATCGGAGCGTGTTCACGTGATGACCCGCACCCGAAGTTACGTCCCGCAACTACGAACCCTCCCTGCGGAAAATTCCCGGCAATGTCCTCGCTGACCCCGCAAAGACAGTGTGAGCCGATCTCTTTCGGGTCAGTAATCGCCAAGAATCTTCCCGGGTAAATCTGGTCGGTGTCAATATTGTCGCCAATGACTATACATTTTCCCGTCAAAACCTTCTGCATGATTTCAGCCTCCTCTACAAAAATTCGCGGGGGTCAGTGATTTTCCCGTAGACCATGCTTGCGGCAACTGTGGCAGGGCTCGCGAGGTACATTAACGCTTCCGTAGACCCCATTCGGCCCGGAAAGTTCCTGTTTGTGCTGGTGATGCAGACTTCACCGGGGGCTAATATCCCCTCATGAGCTCCGAGACACGCACCGCACCCGGGAGTCGATATAGTTGCTCCTGCCTCCATAAGGTCAGCGATATAGCCGCGAGTAATGCACTCAAGCATAACTTCACGTGAGGCCGGAATCACCACAAGCCTTGTGTATTCGGGGATGTGCCTGCCCTTAAGGATTTTCGCGGCCGCAGCAATATCTTCGACCCTTCCGCCGGTGCATGAGCCTATGTATCCTTGATTGAGCTTCACTTCTCCCTGAGCTATGACGCTTGCTAGAGTGTGGACGTTCTCGACGCTGCTAGGACAGGCTAATTCCGGCTCGAGGCTCGACACGTCGAACACGTGGGACTCCGAGTACTTGTAGCCCTTGTCCGTGAACTGGACCTCGAACGGACGCACCGCACGTTTGCCCACGTAGTCTAGGACTTCCTGATTCGGCTGCATGTAGGCAGTTTTCGCACCCATCTCTACGGCCATGTTGCAGACGGTCATTCTTCCGGCGACTCCTAGACTCTCTACGTAGCTTCCCGTGAAGTCTATAGCCTTGTAGACCGCACCATCAGCGCGAATCTTCCCTAGCACCGCAAGAATCACGTCCTTCGGGAAAACTCCTTTGGGAGCTTGGCCCTCAAGCCTGACCTCGATAATCTCCGGCACCCTGAACCAAAGTTCGCCGGTCATCAGGATTGTAGCCATGTCCGTAGCTCCGCAGCCCGTACCCATTGCCCCGAAGGCTCCGTGTGTTGTGGTGTGGCTGTCGGTCGCAACGAGAATCATTCCCGGGTAGACCAGTCCGGCTTCAGGCATTACCTGATGACAGACTCCAGTGTTTGTGTCGAAGTGGTACTTGAGGTTATTCTTCTGGGCAAATTCCCTCATGGCTTGGTGGTTCTGTGCGCTCTTGATGTCCGGGCAGGGCGCGTAATGGTCGAACACGAAGGCACAGCGCGTGTTGTCCCAAACGTTACGGCCTCCCATCTCGTAGAATGAGTAGACGGTCTGAAGGTAGAGGTCATTAATCTCGGCGAAGTCAATTTTTGCGCTGACGATCTCGCCGGTGTGAATCTCAGTGAGGCCGCTGTTCTTCATGAGAATTTTCTCGATAGCGTGCAAAGTTATTCCCTCCTCGTGGATTGGTATTGTATGATTATACACATGGCTAACACACAAATCACAAAGTATATTTGCTCTGAGTGCGGGCACGTAACTACGACAAAGACCGGCAAGTGTCCCATGTGCGGTTCATGGGGGACTTTCGAGGCCGTGAACGAATCCCCTCCGGCCAAGTCCAGTGCACGTACCACACCGCGAGTTCAGGTAATCAGCTCCCTTGACGTTAAGGCTCCCGCAAGGCTCTCGACGGGGATCGGTGAGCTTGACCGTGTATTAGGCGGGGGACTCGTCCCCGGAGGAGTTGCGTTAATCGGAGGGCAGCCGGGAATCGGGAAATCGACTCTCTTGTTGCAGGCTGCCGGGAGCGTTGCGAAGAATTACGCCTCACCAGTGCTCTATATCTCTGGAGAGGAATCTGACGCACAAGTTGCGTTGAGGGCCTCGAGGATTCACACGGCCTCAGAGAATCTCTACCTGTACTCGGGCTCAAACCTTGAGGACGCATTGAGCAATCTCGACGGGAAGAATTTTGCGTTCTTCGTGTTGGACAGCGTGCAGGCGATGACTGCTGAGAACTCTTCAGGGTGGCCGGGAACGTTGACGCAGGTTCGTGAAGTTGCGCAGAGGGTGATAGATTGTGCGAGGGAGAAGAACATTCCTGCGGTGCTGATAGGGCACATCACGAAGGAGGGCAAGATAGCCGGTCCGATGATGCTGGAACACATGGTAGATACTGTTCTGACGTTTTCGGGCGAGGGCTATTCGTCGTACAGGATGCTGCGAGCGGTGAAGAATCGTTACGGCAGCACTGACGAGCTGGGAATATTCGAGATGAGCGAGGAGGGATTGATTCCAGTAACGGACAAGAGCGGCCTCTACTGGAATCGTGAGGACTCTACGGTGTCAGGTGTGGCGATGACTATAGCCCTTGAGGGAAACACGCCCCTAGCTGCGGAAGTACAGACTTTGGCGACGAAGACCCCATACCCATACCCTAAGAGGACTTCACGGGGGATTGAGCTTAACCGATTTCAGTTATTGACTGCGGTAATCGATAGGCGGTGCGGGATTCCTACGAACAGCCACGACTTGTACATTAACGTTGCCGGGGGTTTGTCGCTTCAGGACCCGAGCGCGGATTTGTGTGCATGTGCGGCTATAGGTTCGGCACTGAGGGACGCTCACCTTGAGGCTGGGACTTGCTGGCTTGGGGAGGTTGGGCTAGCGGGAGAGGTGAGGCCGGTAACGCGAATTGACCTGAGGCTGAAGGAGGCGGCACGGTTGGGGTTTCGGCAGGCTGTGGTGAGTTCGCGAGAACAGGTGAAGTTCGGAGGGATTCGGCTGGTGAGGGTGTCGCATGTTGACGAGGCATTGGCGGGGCTGATTATGCGGCGTAGGTCGTCTAGTAGGTGATTCGCGAGAGGTTAGGGAGTCTCCACGAGGCTTGGGAGACGTGAACCTTGTACTTCTCGTACTCAGTCTTCCAGTATCTTCTAGGCCAGTTCGAGGGCTTGGGGGTAGGTGTGTCAGATTTTCCCTCATTGACTAAGACTTTGAGGTCAAAGACTGGGGGATTCTGGTTAATGTCGAGGGTCATGAAGATTTCGAGGACTCCTCCTGTGTGGGGCAAGGGATTATTCCATACACATCCTGATTTATAACCAAGCTTCTTAATCATTAGGCTCCTCTGGCCCTTCGATACAGCTGTGTACATTCTCTCACACTCAAGGTTCAGCAGCTCGCTCATGTTATATATTCTTAATGAACTTACTGAAGACGGAT
>JAFPZI010000271.1 GCA_017417365.1 Synergistaceae bacterium | reverse complement strand
GACGGAAAACAGCGCGACAAAGTCGAAACACTCGGCTACCTGTTCTACGTCAGCGACAAGGCAAAAGCCCCTGCCCTGCCCTACCTCGACGAGTCCGCCAGCTCCGACGCATGGTTCAGGATGAGGCGCGGAGAAATGCTCACACCTGACGCAATCGTCTCACAAGCACAGTGCTTGCACGAGAAATACGGCTTCAGGAACTTCAAGCTCAAGGGAGGAGTCTTGGCCGGACACGAGGAAATGAAGGCCGTTTGCGCCCTCAAGAAAGCCTTCCCAGACGGACGCATAAACATTGACCCAAACGGAGCGTGGAGTCTCGCTGAGGCTATAGAGTTATGCAGGCCCCTTGAGGACGTTTTGACCTACATTGAGGACCCATGCGGACCCGAAGCCGGTTACTCAAGCCGCGAGATTATGGCGGAGTTCAAGAACGCTGTACACCTCCCCGTAGCTACGAACATGATCGCTACCGACTGGAGGCAGTTCTACCATTCGGCTGCCCTGAAGGCTGTAGATATTGTTCTTGCAGACCCGCACTTCTGGGGGTTCGGGGGGTCAATCAGGATTGCACAGCTCCTCAATGATTGGGGCCTGACTTGGGGAAGCCACAGCAACAACCATTTTGACATAACGTTAGCGGCATTCGCTCAGGTCGGCGCGGCGGCTCCGGGACACCCGACGGCACTCGATACGCACTGGATTTGGCAGGACGGGCAGAACTTGCTCGACGACGCTCCACGAATCGTCAACGGCTATCTTGAGGTCCCGGAGAAACCAGGACTCGGAGTTACCCTGAACATGTCCCGCCTTGAGGAAGCAAACGCACTCTACAACAAGCTCCCGAGCCACGACAGGAATGACGCTGAGGCCATGCAGTATTTGATTCCCAACTGGAAATTCGACAGCAAGAAGCCCTGCCTAGTAAGGTAGAAGTAATTTCCCTCTTCAGCTTTGAGGAGGGAGAATTTTTGCGATAAGTTTGTAGTAGCGTCCCATATAGCCCTCAATAATGAAGGGTTTTGCTGGCATGCTCATAACTAGATAGGCCGTCTCAAGATTAATGCTCCCTCCTGAAGTATATTCTGGGTCTGTTACTCGTATTGATGAGTAGTGCCTGTTGTTGTGGATAAATTCCGCTCTGTATTTGACCTTGCCCTCAAGGTTGCGCTCTAAATACAGCCTGAACTTCTCTGCCTTAATCAGAATCAGCGAGTATCTTAACCGTAACTGACTCATCTCTTCCTCGTCTACGTACTCCCTGCCGTTGCCGAATATGTACCTGTACGACTCCGCCTCGTGGACCTGCAGGACTTCCTCAACCGTCAGGCGGCCCAGCTTCAGCCAAGCATCACGCTCAATCATGCAGTCCTCAGTGTGATTCTTTCGGGGCATCCTGTGAACGATTCGGATTCGGGCAACATCTAGGGGGTTGCAGCTGCCGGAGTCGTTGATGAACATCATCTGCGAGTCGCTGAGGGGTTCACCGTCCCCATAGGACACGAAGCGCACCCACATTCCCGAATGCATGTCGAGGCCGGCAACGCAGAAGTTCCCCCACATTGTGGACTTGGCCAAGATTACTGCGTCTATCTTCATGACGGGAATACCTTCGCAACAAACTTATAGTATCGTCTTTTGTTCCTGTAGGGCTTCGTCGCCATGCTGACCACAAGATACCCGCTCCCAAGCCCCGCACTATACGTCAGGCCTCCCGTAAATTCTGCTGAGTATTCAGGGTCAGTTATGCTAATGCCCTGATAGTATGTGCCGTTGTGCTCAAAATCTGCTTTGCTTGAGTTCTTGCGGACATGAACAGTCAACCTCTTTACTCGTATGAATATCAGGGAATAGCCGAAATTATTCTTCTCCATCTCATAATCATAGACGTACGGTAAATCATTCCCGAACACGTAATTATGACTCTCTTGCGGGTGAAGCCTCACAACATCAGCAAGAGTCATAACGCCCTGCTTCGTCAATGTCTGAGTATTTATGTGGCAGTCCTCAGTGTGATTCTTGTAGGGTACTTCCCTGACAATATCAGCTCTCACGACATCTAGAGGCTTGCAGGTTTCCGGCGTGTTCTGATACTGTGCATGCAATGAAAGAATTGCTCCGCCCTTGTCATCAGAGACCAAGCGCACCCATTTCCCCGTCTTAATATCGAGTCCGGCAACACAATAACCGTTATCCTTCCTAGATTTTGTCAGTATAACAATGTCCTTATTCATGGTTACAGGTGCACCACCTCAACATCATTGCGTTTCTCGTGAACCATCTCGGCAAATAGTCTCCTGTGGCAGCGTTCAGGCCCCGCCTCCGAGCACAACAAACACACAGGGTCATACACTCCCACAAATCGTATCAAGAAATCCTCAACAGCTCCCCTCTCATTCATCAAGGCCCTATATTCCCGCTCGTACTCGTCCCAAGTGATTAATTTCTTCCTCCAGCCCGTGAGAATTTCCCCAGACGGAGCGTATTTCGGGCAGTGCTCATACCCACACTGAATCCCTCCCAGAAAATAGGGCAAATCCCTCTTCCTCGCGAAACCCAATAACTGAGAGTCATTCTTCAGCCTCACGTCAACCAGCACCCTGACCATGTGATACTTCAGGCACCCGAAGAATTGTTCTGCAGACTTCTTGCTGGAACCTATCGTGTAAAGAATCATATACTCACAAAAAATTACCCCCTCATGAAGCCACGAGGAGGCAAAAAATAGAACATGTTCTATTTCAGCAGACCAATATTCTTCAGGACCACCTCAAGTTTTGCGTGCTGTTCTGGCGTAAGAGGCTGGATAGGCTCCGCACACTTCCCGACGTTGTAGCCGATCATGTTCAGGGCCTCCTTGATGACCACAGGGAAGCTGCCCATGTTCGTGGCAATGCGCAATTCACTCAGCTTGAACTGTGCCTCGAGTGCCGCATCATAGTTCTTGTTGCAGAAGTTCTCGTAGATGTCCACAGCGATTCTAGGCGCAATGTTCCCGCATGACGTGATTGCTCCAGCAGCTCCGTACCACAGAGACGCGTAAATCAGCGTGTCCCTGCCCATGAGAACGCAGAACTCCGGGTTGTCGCGCGTCAGGCGGATATACTCCTCGCTGTTGGTCATGTCCCCGGTAGAGTCCTTAACGGCTATGATGTTCTTGACCTTCGCCAGCTTCTGTATCGTCTCGGGAGCTACTCCCACGTTTGTCTTGGGCTTGTTGTTGTAGATCACTATCGGCAGGTCCGTAGCGTCGGCTATCTTGCGGTAATAGATCTCAAGCTCCGCCTGCGTCTGGCTCACGAACATAGGCGTTAATACGCTCAGTGCGTCAACCTTCACTTCTTCGGCTATCTTGGCCAGCTCAATAGCTCCTTTGGGCGTAATGTGGTTGGCTCCGGCGTAAATGTCCATCTTCCCGCGCGCGTACTCACACGTTACCTCCAGAACATGACGGTAGAACCCATTGTCGAACGCGTAGAACTCACCGGACGTTCCGAACGGAAACACCCCGTGAATGCCGTTGTCGATGAAGTACTGCAGTAACTTCTTGTACTCATCCTCCATGAAGCGGCCCTCGTCGTCGAAGGGAGTAACAACAGGAATCACTATACCATGAGGCTTGAACATGATATGAATTTCTCCTCTCAGTTAATATTCTTTATGCGGTGAAGATATTATACACGCTCTTTTCGCGGGTTTCTGCGCGTTTGTGAAAAAGTAGCGATTATTATAGAATCAGTTCACACAAAATTTTTCATGCGTTATCAAGGGAGGATATTAGTTTATGCTCAGACGAATTGCAGTATTCATGATTCTTGTGATGATGTTGGGCACAGCATGGGCCGATGAACCAGAATTGCCGCAATCCCCAGACCTGACACCAGAAGCACCCGCCGAAGTCCACACAGACACTCCAGACTCACCAGACGCACCCGCCGAAGTCTCAGAGCCGGCAGAACCCGACAACACCGACGAACTTGCGGCCAGAGAAGCAGCCCTCTCCGAACGTGCGGCCGAACTCGGAGCACTCGCCGACGAACTCACCGAACGTGAAGCCGCGCTCGAACAGCAGGAGCAGGAATTTGCGTCAAGGGCCTCGATACTTGCCGGCAAGATCCGGGAGAACGCGGGCACTAACGCAGTTCTTACGGGACGGGAGAGCCAGTTATCACAGCGCGAGACCTCACTAATGGAGCGTGAGAGGGCATTAGCTTGGAGGGAGACAGTTTTTGCTCAGGAGAGCCAGAAATTCACCGCCGCATCAGCAACACTTGCAGAACGTGAAGCCGACTTGGCCAAGCGTGAAGCCGAACTCGCAGCACGTGAAGCCGAACTCAACGCAAAAGTTGCCGCCAAAGAAGCCGCAGACCTCCTCACAGCAAGAGAGTCCGAACTAGTCAAGCGTGAAGCCGCACTCACAGAACGTGAAGCCACAAGCGCACGACTCAGCGAACTTGAAGCCGAACTCAAGCAGAAGGAAGCCGCATTAGCCTCACGAGAAGAGGCCGTAGCTGCCCGAGAAGCCGCCGCGTCGGAACAGGAACGCAAACTAGCTGAAGCCGCAAGGACCGCAACCGAACACGAGGAAGCATTAGCCTCACGCGAGTCCGCACTCACCGCAAGAGAAGCCGAACTCGCCAAGAAGAACGAGGAGCTTGAAGCCAGCACGTCAGTACTCACCGCCAGAGAAGTCTCACTCGTCAACAAGGAAGGTGAAGCCACTCGCAAAGCCGCAGAGATCGCCGAGATGGAGACCCTTATTCGTGAGCTCCCTGCGTTTGACCCCAACAGCTCCACTGAGGCCGCAATGATTCTCACCTACAAATTACCGGCAGAGAGACGGCGTGAACTCATCGCTATGCAGAGGGAAGCCTACACTCGCTACAGCTCCAACAGGATAACTCTTGCACTGGAGAGCTACACAGCTGCTTACGAGGCCGAACCGAACGCGAATTACTTGGCGGCGTATTGGGCTGGACTGTGTGCGGAGAGGCTCAGGGGAAGGCGCGACGAAGCAGAAACTTGGGCAGACCGGGCACTGGCAATCAATCCCGACTACAGACCCGCGCAAGAACTGAAGCGCAGACTAGAGGCACCGGCTAGAAGACGTTCGGGCCGCTAGAGAATCACAGAGAATAATATTCATGCCCCTCTGTTGATTATGGCGGAGGGGTAAATTTTTAGGAGTTGTAACGTTTGGAGGACCTATACGAGATTTTAGGAGTTCCCAAGAACGCATCACAGGCCGAAATCAAGAAGGCCTATAGGGAGCTCGTCAAGAAGTATCACCCGGACACTCACCCTGGGGATAAGCAGGTAGAGGAGAAGTTCAAGAAGGTCAACGCGGCCTATACCGTCCTGAATGACCCGGAGAAGCGCGCACGTTATGACCAGTTCGGCACGACAGGCCCGGGCGGTCAAGGCGGTAACCCTTTTGGGGGCTTCGGCGGAATGGACTTAGGGGACCTGTTCGGGGACTTGTTCGGGGGAGGCTTTGGGGGCTTCGGAGGATTCGGTGGCTCGTCAAGGAGGAACCCCAACGCACCCCAGCGGGGCCGGGACATAGAGACGATAATTCACATTACCCTTCTCGAGGCAATGAAGGGAGTTACCCGCGACGTTGAGTTCACGAAGTCCGAGAACTGTCCGCACTGTAACGGCACCGGCGCGAAACCCGGCACCAAGCCCGAGACTTGTCCGCATTGTCATGGTCAGGGCCAAGTGAGGCAGACTCAGAGCACAATGTTCGGGCAGTTCGTTACGGTTACGACTTGTCCCGAGTGTCGTGGCACGGGGAAAATCATCAAGGACAAATGCGACGAGTGCAGCGGGACTGGGCGCGTCAGGAAGAAGCACACTCGAGGCGTGAAGATTCCTGCAGGTGTCGCGAGCAACGTTAGGCTAGTGATTCACGGTGCAGGTGAGGACGGCATTAACGGTGGCGACTCTGGAGACCTCTACTTGGTGATTGATGTTGAGGTTGACCCGAGATTTGAGCGTCAGGGAGCGGACCTTCACACGAGCTTAGTGCTGACGTATCCACAAGCAGTGTTGGGAGCTGAGACAAAGATTAAGACCCTCGACGGCACCGAAGAGAGCATAACCGTACCCGCCGGGACATCACACGGGCAAGTCCTCAAGCTCAAGGGTAAGGGAATGCCCAAGATGAATGCGCGGTCAAAAGCGTCGGGAGATCTTTACGCACATGTTTACGTTGACATTCCGACCAAGCTCACGGACAAACAACGGGAACTCATCAAGGCCTTAGCTGAAGAAATGCAGGCTCCCGTGAACGACTCAGAGCCGGGATTCTTCGACAAGTTCAGGAACCTCTTCAAGTGATTGCTGGAATCGGTGTGGACCTGTGCGAAATTTCGCGGATTGCCAGAGCCGTAGAGTCCGAACATTTCCGGCAGCGTGTCTTCACTCCTGAGGAGATAGCTTACTCTGAGGGCAAAGGCAAGAGGAGGGCTGAGAGTTACGCTTCGAGTTTTGCGGCACGTGAGGCTTTCGTGAAGGCTTCGGGTGAGTCTCTTGGGGCCGTAATGTTTGGGGGCGGCTTTTGGCTTGTCCGGGACTCTGAAGGCAAACCCGCAGTGCGTCTCTCAGGAGCTCTGGGCGAAAAGTGGAAGGGCGCAAAAGTTTTTGTGTCAGTCAGTCATGAGGGCGGTTATGCCTGTGCAATGATAGTGATAGAGAAAATTAATGAGGTGATTATTCATGATAGTTAGGACGTTTGACCTAGATTTGGGGTCGCTGATTTCGGGGTTCGGTACGGCAGTAGTGGTGCTGTTCTTCCTGATGATTGTGCTATCGATGGCGGTGCGGATTGTGCCGGAATACAGAAGGTTAGTGCTGTTCCGTCTTGGCCGTCTAGTTGGGAGCCGCGGACCGGGAATAGTGTTTATCCTGCCGTTTCTTGACCGCGCAGTAACTGTGGACTTGAGGATTCTGACGCTTGATGTGCCGGTTCAGGAGGTCATCACTAAGGACAACGTAGCCATAAAGGTTAATGCTGTGGTGTATTTCCGGGTGCTTGAGCCGGCGAAATCCGTAGTTGAGGTAGAAAATTACGTTGTAGCCACCAGCCAGCTTGCACAGACAACGTTACGTTCTGTTGTGGGTTCGGTTGAGCTCGATGAAGTGCTCTCGTCGCGCGAGAAGATTAATCAGGAGCTCCAGAAGATCATTGACGACAGGACTGACCCGTGGGGAATCAAGGTGAGTGCAGTTGAGGTGAAAGAGTTGGAGTTACCCGAAGGCATGAAGCGCGCTATGGCCCGTCAGGCGGAAGCAGAACGTGAACGCCGTGCGAAGATTATCGCTGCTGAGGGAGAACTTCAGGCAGCGGAGAAACTCTCAGAGGCCGCAAGAAAGATGGAGACCTCACCCGTAACGTTACAGCTCCGTTACCTGCAGACAATCCGGGAAATCTCCGGCGAACGCAACACTACAACCTTCTTCCCGATTCCTGTGGACCTGATTAAGCCGTTCGTTGACCACCTCACGAAGGGGGAGAAGGCATGAAGTACCGTACAGCTAAAGAATTGCGCGAAATGTTCGTGTCCTTCTGGGAGGAGAAAGGCTCAAAGCACCTCCCTAGCTTCTCGTTAGTGCCTGAAGACCCGTCATTGCTCTTCACAATTGCCGGAATGGTCCCGCTTAAGCCCTATTACTTGGGGATAAAGACCCCCGAACACCCCCGAGTAGTAACAAGCCAAAAGTGCGTCAGGACCAACGACATCGAGAACGTCGGACGTACAGCGAGGCACCACACATTTTTCGAGATGCTCGGGACCTTCACGTGGGGGAGTTACTTCAAGAATGAGGCTATTGCTTGGGCGTGGGAGTTCCTGACTGAGAGAGTCGGGCTTGACCCTTCGAGGCTCTACGCTACGATTTACACCGACGACGAGGAAGCGTTCAGTGCGTGGAGGAGATTTCTGCCCGAGAGCAAGATTTACCGTTTCGGCCAAGACGATAACTATTGGTTCATGGGCGACACCGGGCCATGCGGACCATGCAGCGAGATCTATTACGACAGGGGCGAGAAGTATTCTTGCGGGAAGCCTACGTGCGGTGTGGGGTGCGACTGTGATAGATACATGGAGATTTGGAATCTCGTCTTCACCCAGTTCGACAGGCAGAAGGACGGAAGCCTGCCGTTACTCCCCCACAAGAACATAGATACTGGAATGGGCCTAGAGAGGCTCGCATCAGTGGTTCAGGGAGTCGATACGGATTACGAGACGGACCTGTTCACGCCGCTGATTGAGCACACCTGCAGGAAGGCCGGAATAACTTACGGAGCCAACCCCCGCGATGATATGGCCGTGAGGGTGATAGCCGACCACGTGAGAAGTGTTGCGTTCATGCTCGCGGATGGTGTATTGCCCTCGAACGACGGCCCCGGCTACGTGCTCAGAAGGTTATTGCGCCGTGCTGTGAGGTTCGGAAAGCTCTTGGGGTTTGAAGGCTTATTCCTGAATGAGTACATGCCCATACTGATTAAGATTATGGGGGACCCTTACAGGGAGTTAATCACGCAGAGGCCGGTGATTGAGCAGATAATTTCACTTGAGGAGGAGAAGTTCAACAAGACCTTACGTCAGGGCACGGAGTTATTCGATGAGGAGATTCGCCGCCTGAAGTCTGAGGGACGCACAGAGATTCCCGGAGGAGTGATATTCACGCTCTACGACACTTACGGGTTCCCTCCCGAACTCACACGGGAGATGGCCGGGGAAGAGGGCTTTACGCTTGATGAGCCGGGATTCGCTGAGGCAATGAACGAACAGCGTGAACGAGCGCGGGCTTCGAGCAAGCAGAAGAAGAGCGCATTAGCCGGGGACGTTTACACGGAGCTTGAGAACGAGTTCGGAGCAACGAAATTCACGGGCTACGAGGCCTCATCGGGTCGTGCGAAAATCCTCGCGCTAATCACTCCAGAGGGCCGGGCCGAAAACGTGAGGGCTTCGGGAGAATTTGAGGTTGTCCTAGACGCAACGCCATTCTACGCGGAACGAGGCGGGGAGGTCGGCGACACTGGAACTATCACTATGAACGCTTTGACCCTTCACGTTCTGAACACCGTACCTCACGGGAAAATCACAGCCCACACGGTGAGGGCAGAAGGTCAGGGAGTCGTGAGCGTCGGTGATGAGGTCGTGTGCGCAGTTGACGATGAACGCCGCTCGGCAATTCGCAGGAACCACACGGCAACACACCTTCTTCATGAGGCTTTAGGGCGTGTGCTTGGCCGGCACGTGAGGCAGGCTGGGTCTCTGGTAACTGATGAGTTCCTGAGATTCGACTTCACCCACCATTCAGCGGTCAGTGATGAGGAAATCGCGGAGGCAGAACGAATCATCAACGCCGAAATCCTCGCGAACGTTGAGGTGAACATCTCCGAACACAGCAAGGAGGAGGCCCAGAGTTTGGGGGCTAAGGCACTCTTTGACGAGAAGTATGGGGACGTTGTGCGAGTGGTTGATGTTCCGGGATTCTCAATGGAGTTGTGCGGAGGCCTTCACGTGAGGAGGACGGGAGATATTGGGTGCCTGAAGATTTTGCGTGAGGAGAGCATAGGTTCAGGTACTCGGAGAATTTTTGCGGCTACTGGAATGAACGTGTTGACGCTGCTGCAGAAGCTATTTGCTATGAGGTCGTCAATAACTGCATTGCTCTCGACTGACGAGGACGGGATAACTGAGAAGGCCCGTGCGCTGATTGAGGAGCTGAAGACTGCCCGGAGTGAGATTCAGGCTGTGAAGTTGCGGGAGCTCACGGAGAATGCGGAGAGGTTCTTTGAGCGCGAAGAGGTCAAGGGACTTCTTGTGCAGACTGGACGTTTTGCGGGAATCCCTGCGAACATGTTACGGGACATCGGCGACAAGGCCCGAGCGAAACAGGACGGGAGCGTGGTAATTCTCGCGTCAGTCGGCGATGATAAGTCGTGCCAGTTAATCGTGATGGCAGATGAGAAGGCAGTTGGTCAGGGAGTGAACGCTGGAGCTTTGGTGAAGGAGGCGTGCGGCATTCTCGGAGGCAAGGGAGGAGGCCGGAAGAATCTCGCACAGGGCGGCGGGAAGGACGGAGTCAGACTTGACGAGGCATTAGCACGGATTCACGCACTGCTGAAGAATGGGTAACAGGGTGCTTGCGCTGGACATTGGGAGCGTGAGGGTTGGTGTTGCAGTGTCTGACCCTACGCGGACGATCGCTCAGGGTCTCGGGGTGTGGGACGCTGAGAGTTGGCGTGAGGATTTCGTGAGGGCCCTTGCGGAGTATGACCCGGGCGTGGTAGTTGTTGGTCTGCCTGTTCGGACCGACGGGAGGGCCAGTGAGATGGGTGAACGGATTCGGGGTTTGGTCCGTGAACTTGAGGGCGAGTACCCCGGGAGAGAGTTCACGTTGTGGGACGAGAGGTTCACGACTGTTATAGCGCAGAGGGCGATGCTTGAGGCTGATGTGTCGAGGAGGAAGAGGCGTAAGAGTGTCGACAAAGTTGCGGCGGTAGTGATTCTCGAGGGCTGGTTAGAGTCTCACAGATAAGATTGATGTTATGCCCCTCTCTGAGAACGGGAGGGGATTTTTACGTATTGACGGATGCCCCCCCCCCTTAACGTATAATTGCCGATATGTCAAGTAATTTTTTGGGGAGGTCATAACCGTGAAGAGTGTAGTGAAGGTTTTATGCGTTGTGGTGTTGCTGGGGGTGATGGTGTGTCCGTCATTCGGTATGACTGATAATCAAAGGCTGGCTTGTCATGCTATTATCCATGCTTCTACAGCTTTGTGTTCTGGCACAGCTTCTGCGATGGCTCAGGCTCCTGGTTTGGATAATATTCCTCTGGCTGTGGAGATTGGAGCAATGACGTTAAGTCTCGCAGTTGTATTTGATATACCTCTTGGACAGATGTCAGCTGAGACGTTAGGATTAAGCCTGATGACGTATTTCGGCGGGTATATTGCAATAAGGACAGCTACACAATGGCTAGCGGGCTGGCTTCCGTTTGTGGGCAATACTTTGAACGGTATTAGTGCAGCAGGATTAGTTGAATTTATAGGCTGGACGATTGCGGACGCTTTTGATAATGGCAGTTGGGCAACTATGGAAGTTTTTGCAAACACTAAAGACCTTGTTGAACACATAAACGGGATCAACGATGATGCCGATAAATAGGCTGTAGTTGAACTCCCCCCTGAAGTCTGAGGGGAGATTTTACTGTTCTGGGTCAAAGATATTCATGAAGTACTCTTCCGGCGTTACGGCTTTTATGGGGCTGTCCTGAAAATCTTTCGTGTTGCGCGTGATGATATAGTCCGCATTGATCCTTGAGGCCGTTACGCTCTGCACAGCGTCCTCGAAGTCCCGCCACTTCATGTCCGCCGCCGCTTTCAAGTCAGCCTGTGTCAAATCCTCAAACTTGAACAACGACGATAACGCCCCCAACAAATAACTTCTGCGTTCAGGCTTAAGCGTCCTCCTCGTGATATATACGATATTCGCAAACGTCAATGACGAAATATGGCCCTCCGCTTGTCTGCGCAGACACTTTTTCCAGACCAGACGCGAATACTCATAATGAGGGTGCCTGTTCAGCAGAACATCAAGCACCACATTAGCATCAATAAGCAAGACCATATTTTTCCCTCAATGCTTTCTCTTTCTCGTCGTCAGCATCAAAATTATCGTCAACGCTGAGAAATCCCGTAAGCTCATCCACAATTGACGGAGCTGCCTTGCCGTTCACCATCTCAACTCCCGCACGCTCATCTATCAGCCTCTCGATATACTCAGAGTAGCTGGAATAGCCGGACGGAAGAACTTTAACCGCTGAACCTGCCATGATATTTACCTCCTCACAAATTTTCAAGAATGCCCCCTCACCATAAGCAAGAGGGCAATTTCATTATACTCTACGTTATCGGCGCAGGGTTGAAGATACACAGGAAGTTATGCAGTCCGTACTGTTCCGTGTAGGGCTTCTTCCTCCCGCCCGCTACGTCCACGATAAACCCGAACAGCTCCCTACCGACCTCCTCAATCGTCTTCTCCCCCGTAACAACTTCACCAGCACTTATATCGATAACGTCCGGCCACTGTTCCTTCATCTCGTTGCGCGAACAAACCTTAATCACTGGTGCCGCCGCCAAACCATACGGAGTCCCGCGCCCGGTCATGAACACCTGAAGTCCTATACCGCTGGCGAGCTGGCTCGGTCCGCACACAATATCGCTCGCAGGTGTCGCCGCATAGATCAACCCGTGCTTAGTCGGACGTTCCGCAGGGGACAACACTTCAACGATTGGGCTCGTCCCGGATTTCGCGATTGACCCCATAGCCTTCTCTACTATGTTGCTGAGGCCGCCCTTCTTGTTGCCCGGCGTAGGGTTCGCGCTCCTGTCCACTTGCCCTTCATCGAGGTACGCATCATACCAGCGCATTTCTTCGGCGAGTTTGTCCCGGACCTCAGCGCTCACACAGCGCTCCGCAATGAAGTGCACGCCGTCCCGGACTTCTGTTACTTCGCTGAACATCACCGTCGCCCCAGCCCCTACGAGCAAGTCCGCCGCATACCCGGCACTGGGATTTGCCGACACTCCCGAAAACGCATCACTGCCTCCGCACTGCATACCCACAAGCAGCTCACTTCGTGGCAATTCTTAACGTCTTCTCTTGTCGAGTGCCTGAAGCTTCTTCTCGGCAAGGCAAAGAATCGCCGACATCATCGCCTCAAAGCCTTTGCAGTCCTGTAACACTACGACGTTATCAGGCGTGTTGTTCTCCTCACCCACAAGACGCTCAACCGTCAGCTTCTCGCAACCCAGAGACACTACCATTAACTGTCCGCCGAAGTTCGGGTGTCTGGCTATGTTCTGCAGGGCACGAATCGGAAATTTCGCGTTAGGTGCGTTAATCGCAACTCCGCAGCCGTATGCGTGATTGACTGCCACAACGTCGTCAACGTTCGGGTACTTCGGGAGCAATTCACGCCTTATCCTCTCCACCGCAACGTCAAGCACCCCCTGCACACACTGCACAGTCGTCTGAATCCCGAGTATGTTCCGTGTTCCTGCGTAAAACCCGTCTGGATTCCTGTAACCCATGAACGTTTTCACGGGTGCTTCCGGTAAATCCTTCCTGATGTTCACGCCCCACGGCATATCGTCCAAAGACGGCGACACAGGCAGCCTCAGCATGTGTTCATTAATCCACGCCCCGCGCCTTATCGGGTCAAGCGCATACCCCAACACGACACCGTAACGGATAATTTCTCCGTCCTTCGGTATGTCGGCCAATGCGAATTTGTGGGCTTGCGGAATGTCGTCGAGAAGCACAAGGCCCGGCATAATCTCCGTACCCTTAGGCACGTCGTGAGTAACTACAGCAACGTTATCGCGGTCCGTCAATTTCACGTAATCCCGCATAGTTTTTCCTCCCCTCTGAAACTTTTAGCCCCGCGTTATCTCCGTGCCAGTCATCTTCTCGTAGACTAAGGCCAATGCGCTGTGGTCATCGTGTCCGTGCCCGTCCCCCTGAAGAATCTTCATCATCTCGAACACTTGCGCAGTCAGCGGCATCGGAGAGTCTACGGACTTGGCCGCGTCGAAAACGTTATTCAAGTCCTTAATGTGAAGGTCAACCCTGAACCCCGGCGCAAAATTCCTGTCCATAATCATCGGGGCTTTAGCGTCCATAACCACAGAACCCGCAAGCCCTCCGCGTATTGCCTGATAGATTGACTCGGGGTTAACGCCTGCCTTCTTGCCGAGCATTAATGCTTCACTCACGGCCGCAATGTTTATGGCCACGACAGCCTGATTACAGAGTTTCGTAACGTTCCCTGCACCAACTTCACCGCAGAGCACAACGCTCGAACCCATAGCCTCAAGTACAGGCCTCACACGGGCGAAAACTTCAGGCTTGCCCCCGACCATGAAACTTAGAGTCCCGTCAATGGCCTTAGGCTCTCCTCCGGACACGGGAGCGTCAAGCATCTCGATACCCTTTTTGGCGAGGGCTTCGGCGATTTCGCGGCTGGCCATCGGGTTGATTGACGACATGTCCACAAACACCGCGCCCTTCTCCATGAAGTCAGCGGCCTTGTTGTCGGTCAGCATTACGCTCTTGACGTGGGGTGAGTTCGGTAACATCGTCAATACCAGCTCCGCACCCTTCACAGCGTCGGCGGCAGTCTCTGCGGCTCTGGCTCTGCCCTCAGAGAACGCTACTACCTCATCAACTGCTGCCCTGCTCCTGTTGTACACGGTGAGCTCATGCCCGGCCTTGATTAAGTTCTTGGCCATAGGCTTTCCCATAATTCCTAGTCCGATAAATCCTATCTTCATTCCTGTAAATTCCTCCTTAGCAAAAATCTGCCTGGCAGTACATACATTTTCCGCCCTTGAACGTAATCATCGGCACGAGCACCTGACTTCCCGTGAACTTGTGGCCGTTGATGTCCGTGTAGGGTACCTGCTTCTTCTTGAGCCTGAACACCGCAACGTCCGCAGGAGTCCCTTCACCCATGCTCCCGAGTTCGGGAAGGCCCACGAGTTTTGCGGGGGTGAGAGTCGCTGCGGTCAACACGTCCTCAAGGCTCATCCCGAAGTCTATGAACTTGCTTAGGATTCGGGGTAACGTGTGCATTGGCTGTAAGAACCAGCTGCTAGTGTTGTTGTCGCTCGAAATTACGTCCGGCGTGAAACCTTGAGCTATTGCCTTCCTGCAAATCTCTATGTCGAAGTTGCACCGGCCGTTGGACGAGTCGAATAACACACCTCTTTCACGGGCCTTAAGGAGTCCCGGCAATACCCGCCCGTTTTTGTCGAGACAAGTATTCTCACCTCTGCCGTGATAGATGTGGCAGATAACGTCTCCCGGCCTCAGCATGTCCGCGAGTTCGTCAAGGGGTATTGAGCAGTCCGTTACGTGAACGACCACCCTAACGCCCGCCTTCTGAGCAATCTCAACCGTTCGGGGAATTGAGACCCTCGCCATTTCGGGAGTGATTATGCTGTGAGAGATTCGAGTCTTCAACGCCACGAGGTTATCGGGGTATTTCGCGAATAAGCCTAAGATTTTCTCCTCGTCGAAAAATTTCGGGTCAAGGTTCTCGGGGTATCTGTCGTTGCTCTGTCCTCCAGAAGCTACAAGAAGGTAGTTCAGGATTCTCACTTCCGACATCGATACCACACTACGCCGGTACATCTCGTAACCTCCGGCACCGCACGTCCCTCCGTCGACCCCTGTAGTGATTCCGCAGCAGAAGGAGCTTGCGTCAGGGTTGACCCCGTTCTCGCTGCCGTGAAGGAAGTAGTGAACGTGGTAATCAATCAGGCCCGGCGTAACTATGCAGCCTTCAGCGTCGATAACTTGACGGTAGGTCTTGCCCTCTTGAGGCCGTGAGATTTTGCTGTCAACGATAGCTATATCTCCCTGAATAGTCCTGCCTGCGGATGGGTCAAAGATATTCCCGTTCTGAATCAAGAAGTCCATAGCTACAGCCCCGCAATCGCATTCAGGAGCTTATCGACTTTTTCGTCGCCGAGATTCTTCCGCACTGCGTCATAGACGACTTTAGCCTTCTCCTTGAGCTTGGCATAATCGGCCTCGCTTATCGTGAGGATCTCGCACCCTGCCTTGATGCACGCAGCCTTGTCGAGGGCTATGCTCTCACTAGCAACGACGGCAGCATACTTCACGGCCTCCTCCGCGCACTCATCAACGAGCCTCTTAGTGTTTGCGGGCAAGGACTGGTAGAGGTCATTGTTCATGAAGAACGTGATTATGTGGCCGATGTGGTTGGTCTCAATGATATACTTCTGGACCTCGTGAAGGTTGTTACCCACAATGTTCATGTATGGATTCTCCTCACCGTCTATGGTGTTCTGCTGGAGGGACATGAATAGCTCGCTGAACTCTATTGGTGTTGCCGAAGCCCCGAGAGCGTTCCAGTACATTATGTGGTATGGGTTGGTCATCACGCGGATCTTCATGCCCACGATGTCGTCAAGGGAGTTGATTTTCTTGCTCGTGGTCGTGAGCTGACGGAACCCGGCATCAGAGAAACCTATCATGTGAATACCTTTGGGTTCACAGTATTCGTTGATGGTCTTCTTTGCGTAATCGCTGGTCAGAAGGGCGCGCATTTGGTCAACGTCCTTGAACAGGTTCGGCATGTCGAAGAGTCCCATTTCGGGAACAAACGTAATCAGGTCGGTAGTTGTTCCTGTGCCCATAGTGATTGAGCCTGCCACGATTGCGTCAACGAAATCATTCCCCAATTGCCCGCTCGGGTAAAGTTCGAGGGTGATAGTTCCTCCGCTCTTTTCCTTGAGGAGCTCCGCGAATTTGGCAACCATTTTGTAGTTCGTGGTGGTCTCGGCAACAGTCATGGCAGCAACCCAATCGTAAGTCCCGAAGTCCTCAGCGAATGACGGCACAGCACACGCGAGAAGCATTAACAACACAACAAATTTCTTCATCATTATTCCTCCTATCGATAAAGCAAAGCCGCCCCCGGAAAGTTAATCAGGAAGCGGCAGTGATTAATGAGTCCTAGAGGTCAGCAATAGCCTTCAGCAACGTATCAACCTTTTCGTCCCCGATGTCCTTGCGAATCATATCGTAGACGACTTTACCCATTTCCCTGAGTCTTGCGTGGTCCTCCGGCGTGAACTCGAGGATCTGGCAGCCGGCATCAAGGCAAATCTTCTTGTCGACAGCAATACTCTCACTGGCGACCCCTGCGGCATACTCGACAGCCTCAGCAGCGCATTCGTCAACGAGCTTCTTTGTGTTCTCGGGAAGGCTGTTGTAGAGTTCGCCGTTCATGAAGAACGTAATGATGTGCCCGAGATGATTGGTCTCGATGATATACTTCTGGACCTCCTGAATGTTGTTGCCGACGATGTTCATGTAGGGATTCTCCTCACCGTCAATCGTTCCCTGTTGAAGTGCCATGAATAACTCGCTGAACTGGAGGGGCACTGCGGAAGCTCCCGTAGCGTTCCAGTAAGCGATGTGGTATTTGTTGGTCATGACGCGGATTTTCTGTCCAGCCAAGTCGGAGAGTTTGTCGGTCTTCTTGTTGCTGGTGAGCTGCCTGAACCCTGCGTCAGAGAACCCGAGCATGTGGACACCGGCGGCCTCGCAGTATTTGTTGACGGTAACGCGGGCGTAATCGCTGGTGAGTAGTTTGCGCATCTGCTCAATGCTGGTGAAGAGATTGGGGAGGTCAAAGAGTCCCATTTCCGGCACGAAGTCGACGAGGTCCGTAGTCATTCCTGAACCGAGATTGATTGAGCCGGCTACTACGGCTTCAGTGAACTCTGTAGTTGTTCCGAGCTGTGCACCGGGGTAAATCTCGATGTTGATTGTGCCTCCGCTTTTCTCCTTGAGGAGTTCGGCGAACTTCACCATCAGCTTATAGTTAGTGGTGGTGTCGGCAACACTCATTGCGGCGACCCAGTCATAGGTCCCGTAATCCTCACCGAAGGCGGGAACGACTCCGGCAATGACCGCGGCGGCCAGTAACAACGCTAAAAACTTCTTCATAGTAGAACATCTCCTTACTGTAATAATTTCTCCCTAAAGGTTTATGATAGTAAATTCCTATAGGGATAACTCACAAGAAATAGAAACGGTGTTAAGATTCCCGCATGTAGCGTTGATGTCTCTGCATTCACTTTTCCCATACTTTGCATTACTTAGAGCAGGGGCATCACCGCACCGCATAATCACAAGGCGCAAATCTCTTCACCGTTCAGCCAACCCGCCCCCTAGAGTATCGACGGCAGGAATAAGCTCAAAGGCTCAACAAACGTTATCAGCAGCAAGCACAGAATGAACGCTATCAAGAACGGTATACATGCCTTCGCAAGTTTGAGCATGGGTATCTTCGTCATACCCGACGCTACAAACAAGTTGATACCCATCGGAGGAGTTACCATCCCTACGGCCAAGTTCGCAGTCATCACTATTCCGAAGTGCACAGGGTTAATCCCAACGGCCTTCATTATCGGCAGGAATATCGGAGTGAGTATCATAATGTTCGGGATGTTGTCGAGAATCATTCCGCACACGAGCATTATCACATTCATTAGCAGAAGGATTAGTACCTTGCTGTTAGTGAGTGAGAGCACAGCTTTCGAGATTGTCTGAGGATAACGAAGCAACGTCATAGCCCTAGCGAACGCAGTAGCCGCCGCAATCACGAAGAGGATATTCACGTAAGTCCGAGCACCCTCAACGAAAACGTGTCCAATCTCCGAAAACTTTATCGTTCTGTAGATGAATATGCACACGAACAACCCATAGATTACCGAGATTACTGCTGCCTCAGTTGGTGAGCACACCCCCGAATACACGCACCCGAGAATGATTACTGGAGTCAGCAAAGCCCAGAAGGATTCCTTGAGCAGAGGCCAGAAACCTTTTGCCCTGATCTGCCTGTAATTAGCCTCTAACTTCTCCTTGTCCTCACCGTGAATCGTGCAGTACACCCACGCATAGACCATCAACGCAACCCCGATTAGCACTCCCGGGATAATTCCCGCAATGAACAGCGCAGAAGGTGAAGCCGTAGCCGCCGCAGCATAGACTATGTAGGAGATTGACGGAGGGATTATGACTCCCAAACCCCCCGCAACTGTAACAATAGCCGTCGCAAACACACGGTCATACCCCAAATTCACGAGGAACGGTATCGTCATTGCCCCGACAGCCGAGACCGTCGCAGGTGAGGACCCGGAAATAGCCGCGTAGAACATGCAGGTTACCACCACAGCACACGGAAAACCCGCCCTCTTGTTGCCGATGAAGTAAGCGAAGAAGTCGAACAGTCTTTGTGAGAGGCCGCCCTCTGCCATAATCATTCCCGAGACCATGAACAACGGCACCGCAAGAAGTGTGAAGCTGTTCATCCCCGAGAACATCGCGCGGGCAACGTCAGCAGGAGCAAACCTAAGTGTCCCGATGAGGTTCGGCAATACCGCCATAAGCCCGAAGACCCCACCAACAGGCAGAGCAATTACCAGAAGCACCGCCAGAATCGTGAAGAATAATCCGATAGTCATAATTACTTGGCCTCCCCCTTGAACGTCATGAAGATTGACTGAAGGCTCCTGAATATCCCCAGAGCAAAGCAGAACGTCATGAAGTAGTAGAAATACGCAACTGGTATCTGTAACGCTGGACTCTTCTGGTTAATCCTAGCAGCGATTCCCGCAACGTCATAGCCGCCTTTGACGCACACGCACAGGAACGCAATCATTATCACATCACAGACGACCAACAAAACTTTCTGCAATCCCTTCGGCAGGAGAGTTACGAAGGTATCCACACGAATCGCTGACTTGTAGCGTATTGAACAAGGCAGACAGATGAACGCGCTCAATGCTAGACAGTAGCAGCAGATTTCGTCGGACCAGAAGATTGGATTCCTGAAGAAGTAACGCATTACGACATTAGCGAAGGATAAGACGGTCATAACGATTAAGAGGCCTGCCAGACAGACGAACTCAAAGTTTTTGTCCAGCTTCCTTAGGAACGACATAGATATTCCTCCCTCAATAATAATGTGAGTAAACAATTTGGAATTGGCTAAATTATACACGAATAGACAGCAAGAAAATCTGCTAGAAAATTGCAAGTCCCAAAGCTAATCTTTATAATACTCTCTATGAATTTCAGGATAATCGAATACATTGACGCTATAGGCAAACATAGGAACATGGCCGATGCCGCTGACGAGTTATTCATCACGTCGTCCGCCCTCAATCAGCAGCTCCTCAAACTAGAACGCGAACTGGGCATTCAGTTATTCTTGAGGGCCAAGCACAAATTGATTCCGACGGAGGCCGGAGAGATCTGCCTGAAGGGTATTCGGGGGATGCTTGGTATTTGGGAGGAGACGCAATCAGCTCTTGAGGACATTTCCGGCTGTGTTAAGGGACTGCTGAGGATAGGACTGCCCTACGATCACGGCAGCGAAGTTTTTGCGCGGGTGTGGCCGGAGTTCCACAAGAAGTACCCGGGGATAAACATACAGTGCTACCAGCTGTTAGTCCCTGAACTTCTGGAGATGCTCAGGTCTGGAGAGATTGACGCGGCGTTTCTTCTCGGGGGGAATCCGTCAGCGTGGAAGGGGATTCAGTATATCCCGTTGAGCTCGGAGAATCTCCTGTTGGGGCTGCCGTCTGGACACCCATACCTGAAGGACAAACCCAAGCGGATTACTCCCTATCCTGCGCCGGAACTGCCGGTGTTCTCACAGGACAAATTCGCACTCTCCCTCAAGCACTCAACGATGAGGACGGATATTCTTGACCCATTGTTTCAGCTCGCGGGGTTCACTCCGAACGTGATGGTTGAGTCTGGGTTCAATTCGTTCTTGGAGAAATTGGCGGCTCAAGGGTTGTGCGATACTATCATTCCTCAGAGTCAGGTGAAGGACTACGAGAATGTTACGTGGTTCTACCTTCCGGGAAGTCCGCGCTTTCACTTCGGGTTAGGTTACGCGAAGAGTTACAGGCTCAACCGGGCAATGAAGCACTTCATAACACTTGCGGAAGGGGACGCAAAACAGTACCTAGACTTCCCTCCGCCGGATAAGGAGCGCAAATCATGAACGACAAGCGCAAAAAGTACTTGGCCGCAACGTATTTGTTCCTGATACTGTCGGTGGTCTTCTACGTGCTGTTCTTCCTCGAGCCAACACAGGAGAGGCTGCCGGTGATAGGGTGTGCGTTCCTCTGCGACTTGGGGGCGGGTGTTTACCTCATCAGGAGCCTAAAGGAGTAATGAGCCTCCCTGTCTCGTCAAACGCTAACTCTTCCGGCTCGGACAACGCAGACACTCCCGCCCACTTCCCCGCTAGAACGTCAGAGTAATACGCCTCACTAAGCATAATCCGCCCAATGTGGAGGCTGTTCGGGATTCGTATCACCCTCACGTGTTCCCTGTCGATGCCCGTGCAGGTCCGAATACACATCTGAACCGCTTCCTTGTCCGTAGCAACAACAGGGGGGATTCGTGCGCTCTTGAGGACGGTTGACGTTATGCAGTTAGGGTACATCATTTCTGGGTCAATGCTCTCGTAGAAGCGTCTCGTAATCACGTCAGCGAGTCCCACACCCAATGCGTTGCCATGACTAGCCCCGCTCAGGCCAAGAAAACACGTCCGCTGAACCTTCACGCCGCCAGTCGCGTAATCTGTCGAGAAGGTCCCCGTAATGTTTGGGTCCACACCCGTACCGCTGTAGTTCTTGCCCGTCTCGTCAACGATGAGCACATCACCTTCACCCACAAGAATCGACGGCATTTGTGAGAAAGCGAACCTCAACAATTCCGGCTCACGAGAAAGAATTTCTCCCGCGTCGATTGCCTCAAGCCTGCAAGTCTCGTCATAAGCATTCTCGATACACGGACACGCCAAGAGCACCGGTGCCTTCTCGATTATCACTCTGGCGATTGAGGGAATGTTCTCGGCAATATGTCCCATTCCCGCGCTGTGAACCTGTTCGGCTCCCTTCTGCTTGCCAAGACCAACAGCTAGCATCTTGCACGGCCCAGACTCGTAGGGACCTCTGAAGGCGTTATGAGGTTTGATTCGGCAGGAGATGATTATTCCGTCGGACTCGAATGCGTTACGGTCAACGTAGACGTTCTGCCCCGTGCTGCTCAAGCCAAGTTCTACGGTATCCATGCTGCTATGAATCTCACAGCCCATTGACTCAGGAGTGATTCCGTAACCCGCCAACACCTCAAGCTGTCCTTGTGCCGTCGCGCCCCCATGACTGCCCATAGCAGGAACGATGAAGGGAGCTGCCCCCCTCGACTTCACGTAGTCGGCGATTGAGCGCGTGATTATTGCGACGTTGGCGATTCCCCGGCTGCCTGCGGTGATGGCTATGTTCATGCCGGGACGAAACTTTGACTCAAAACGTGAGAGCAGAGAGAAGATTTTTGCTGGGATGTCTGAAGGCTTTATCGACTCGCGGGGGAATTTCTGCTCTGCCCGGAACATTTTTGGGATTGCGACTCCCGAGAGAAGCTGTGAGACCGTTCCGCCCTGTACAATTTTCATGATTGATGCCTCCTTCTGAGTATAAATTTTTCTGTCCTAGATTGTTATCAATGTTATTATACTTACACCCATAGAAAATTTCAGGAGGTGCTGATACTTCATGAGGGGAAATTTTACGCTGTTGTTCCTCGTCCTCTGGCCTATGCTCGGGGGGCTTTTGTCGTACATTGCCGGAAGATTCAACAGACGGACACGCGATTACGCAGCTGATGCCGTGTGCCTCGTTGAGCTTGCGGTGGTCTTAGCGTCCTATAAGCACGTCGGCTCAGAGCTGGTGATTCCCGGTGCCTGTGGGTTGGGAATGCACTTCACTCTTGACGGGTTCAGGTACATTTACGCGGTGATAATAGCGTTCATGTGGGCAGCGACTACGATATTTTCTCGCGAATACTTAGCCCACCACCACAACAGGAATCGCTACTACCTCTATGTGTTGATGACTCTCGGGTCAATAATGGGGGTGTTCTTGTCTGCGGACCTGTACACGACGTTCATATTCTTCGAGATGATGTCGTTGTTCTCGTACGTTATGGTAGTTCAGGACGAGACACCCGAAGCTCAGCGTGCGGCACAAACCTACTTGGCCATAGCGATAATCGGAGGGCTTGCGACGCTGACGGGGTTAATCATGCTGTATTCCCGCGTGGGTACTCTGGAGATTCCTGCCCTCGCCAAGCTGGAACTTCAGGACAGGAGCATTCTGTATGTGCCTGGAGTGCTGGTGTTTATCGGTTTTGCCGCGAAGGCCGCGATATTTCCCTCGCACATATGGCTTCCGACTGCACACACTGCGGCTCCTGCACCGTCAAGCGCACTTCTCTCGGGGCTGCTCACGAAATCCGGCCTCTTCGGAATAATCGTGCTGAGTTCGGGGCCGTTCCTTCATGACCCGTTTTGGGGGTTAATGCTGCTGGTTCTGGCTGTGATTACGATGGTGTTGGGTGCAGTGTTGGCGGTGTTCTCCGTGAACATCAAGAGGACGCTTGCGTGTTCGTCAATGTCTCAGCTCGGGTTCATCCTGACGGGAATAGCTATGCAGTGCTTTCTTGGTGAACATAACGACTTGGCCGTTCGGGGTACGATTCTCTACATGGTCGGGCACTCGTTGATAAAGCTTGTGTTGTTCCTCTGCGCCGGAGTCGTCCACATGAACACCCACAAGCTGAACCTGAACGACATTAAGGGTTTCGGCAGGGGCAAGAAGTGCCTTATGTTTGCGTTCACGATGGGTGGTCTTGGGCTGATGGGTGCGCCTTTCTGGAACGGGTATTTGGGTAAGACTCTAGTACATGATGCGATAGTTGAACACCTTCACGAGCTGAGCGGGGTAATTCGCGGTGGGGCCGGGACGTTTGCGTTCATGACTGCGGAGGCTGAAGCTATGATGTTCGGAGTGTGTGAATGGCTGTTCCTGATTTCCGGGGGATTGACGACGGCGTATGTGATTAAGCTGTTTGTGGCGTTGTTCGTTGCGGAACCTGCACCCGGCATGCACCAGAAGGACAAGTATATTTCGTGGGTCAACGCTGGGATTCTGACGTTGTCTGCGGTATTGCTGCCGTTGATTGGGATGATGCCGTACAGGATTGGGGACGCAATGAGCATATTCGGTTCGTCATTCATGAACGGCTCAAACCATCACCACATACTGAACTACTTTTCGTCAACGTGCCTTGAGGGTGCGATAATCTCAATCGGAATAGGAATAGCGGTGTACTTCCTGTTCATACAGAACTTTTTGCTAGTGCGCAGGGGCAGGGAGATAGAGTATCTTGACCTATGGCCAGAGAAGCTGAACGTGGAGAATCTGATCTTCCGGCCGGTTATCGGGACAATCCTGCCGTTTGTTGGAGCGTTGTTCGCGAGGTTAGTGGACTTGGTAACGGCTGGGCCTGTGGCGTTAATGTTGTCGCAGGCGTCAAGGATAAAGTTCATCCAGCCTCCGGAAGATACGGACTTCGGGTACTATCAGGAGGAGGCAAAAGCGGAAACAGTAGGGGGGTTATTGCCGTCGAGTCTTGCTTATGGGTTGATGATGTTTGCGGTGGGGTTGATGTTCGTGATTGCGTTCATGATGCTGTGAAGAGAAGCGGCCTTGATGGTTGTTATCTCAGCCGCTTATGAGTGTTAATCTTTCGTGTAGACTCCCGAGGGGTTGAAATCTTCACCTGCAGCTTTGGTCTAGTCTTGGGAGTCAGAAATTTC
>JAFPZI010000270.1 GCA_017417365.1 Synergistaceae bacterium | reverse complement strand
GGTCATGCCCGGCAGCAGCGCAACATCCTTCTGTTGGGGCATTACGGCAGTTATCGGGAAAGTGTTAGTGCTCCTGTCCGCCTGCAGAACTACTTCCTTGAACTCCAGAGGAAAAATTCTGTCGGGAAGAGCGTCGAATTTCGCCCTCACTGTAACAGGGGTTGAGTCCGCCGCTTTTGAGGCCCAAATCACGTCGTTCTCCGGGACGTTGAAGACTATCTCCAGCATTGATATATCCTGAAGAATGAATATAGTTTGCTTGGCCGTTATGTCCTGAAAGCTCTCGACCATCCTATCAACTATCACGCCGTCAAACGGCGCTCTTAAGGAATCCCGGACTGCCTTAGTCGAAGCCTTAGCGATGTTCAACGAGGACAAGGCTACGTCCATTTGTGTCTTGTAAGTATCATAAGTCGCGGGGGTCCAACGTCGCGAGAAGCTGCCCCTTCCTCACAGAAGCTCCCTTCTCGACCCTTATGCTCCTCACCGGCCCAGACACTCGGAACGACAAATCTACCCGCCTTCCGCCCTGAAGTGTCCCGTAATACTGCCACACCCCGCCCTTGCCGTTGCTCCTCAAGGTTACGGTCTTGACGGGACGGATTAGCTCTCTCTGCTGGACTTCTTCCTGCTGCCCACGCATTACCTCAAGCCCTTTGTACGCACCGAACACCAGAGCCGCCAGAATAATTATCTCAATAAGCCTTTTCACTGTGTATCACCTTTCCGCAAAAAATATTTATTCCTCTTCAGGATTGGGCACGTTATAGGCTACTGCTGTCATGACAGGTATGAATATCATTGTGAGTACTGTGCTGACGGTCAGACCCCCCATAATCGTTACCGCCATAGGCCCGAACATGCTGTCCCAAATCAGCGGTATCATCCCGAGAACCGTAGTTACTGCCGACATTGCGACCGGCCTTAGTCTGCTTACTCCAGTTTCGACGATTGACAGATAGCGGTCCTTCCCCGAAGCGAAATCACTCGCTACCTAGTCAAGCAGAACTATTGAGTTCTTCGCTAGCATTCCCACGATTGACAGGAAGTCCAGAGGTTTGCGGGCCAAGACCAGACCGAGAACTACACCTATATTGTGAACATCAGCAGCAGGCACGGCATGAACAACACGGACATTCCGTCCATAGCGTTTTTCTGGCTCTCGTCCTCTCCGCCCCACTCAAATCTATACCCTAACGGCAGCGGAATAGCTTCGACCTTTGCGCGGATTCTCTCCTGCATTTCGCCGACGTTGCCCCCTAGAACTACATCACTCATGACTGTTAGCACCCGCCTTCTGTCGCGCCTCATAATCACCTCGTCCTCATACGACATCTCGAGGCCGCTTATCACTGAACCCAACGTTACTGATCTTCCTGCTGACGGAGACCACACAGGGAGGGACTGCAAGTTCTCAATCTTGTTGCGCTCCTCAGGAAGAAGGCCGAATATTATCGACAGGGATTTGTTCTTGTCCCTGAACGTCCCGACAGGCAAGCCGCTTGTGCCGGTAAGAATGGCTTGGTTAATCAATGGGCGGGTCAGTCCTAAACTCTGCATGATGTCCTTGCGAATCTGAGGCCGGAACACTAGAACGCGGTCGTTCCAGTCGAGACGCACGCAGTTATGTATTGGGTCCTGCTCCATGATTTGTCGGGCCTGATCTGCGAGCTGGCGGAGAACCAGAGGATCATCACCGTAGAATCTTGCCTCAATTACTGGAGCCATGCTTGAACCCTTCGAGAACAATTTACACCGTGCATTTCCTCGTCAATTATCCGCTGAGTCTCACTGAGAATCGCTTGAGGGTCCCCGCCGGGTTTGACTTCCACGAGGAGCTCAGAGAATGCATTATCCGAGTCTGGAGGGGAATATGTCAGCATGAATCTCAAGTTCCCGCTGCCAATCGCTGTTGACGATGGGAAGAACACCTTTTCGACTGACGTTATCAGAGTAATCAGCGAGAAGGCAAATATAATCACGACGACGGCTATAGTCATCCCTCAAGGAATGCCCTGTACGCTCGGAACAAGAAATTATTGCAGGGGTCTCCAGACTGAGCAGCGGGTTTGAGCATAAGATTACCGATGACGGGTGTAGCAGTAATCGCAAGAAGCCAGCTCAGAATCATAGAGATTCCCACAACTTGCAACAGGCTCCGGCAGTATTCTCCAGTGTTGTCCGGGGATAACCCTATGGGAGCGAATGCCAGTATAGCTATGACAGTCCCGCCCAACATCGCCCAGATTGACCCGGATACCGTGCTGCTTGCTGCGTCTTCTGCACTCTGCCCGTTCTGAACCCCGATAAGCATACCTTCAGCGACGACTATAGCGTTATCGACTAGGGAACCTAACGCGATAATCATTGCCGCAAGTGAGATCTGCTGCAAGAATATTCCCTGAGCGTTCATGACAATTAGTGTGGCCGAAACTGTCAGTAGCAACACTATACCGATCATTAAGCCGCTCCTAATTCCCATGAACACCAGCAGGACTCCGACGACTATCACGAGCGACTCAATGAGGTTGATTACGAAGTCGTTCACTGACTTGACGACACCGTCAGACTGCATATATATCGGGCTCAGATACCTATTGGGCAGTCCTCCTCGAGTTCCTCGAGACGTTTTTCGACAGCCTCACCCATCGTTACGACATTGCTGCTGGTTGAGTACGTTGAAGATAGTTGATGAGGAGATTCCGAGATAGCGCAGACGGCTTGAGGAGAACTCCACGTAGACGGCTTCAGTCTGTTCACCGATGATGCTGACTTTTGCGACTTCGGGAACCAGCACCAGCTCCTTCTTGAGGAAGTCGGCGTAATCCCATAATTCCCTCATGGTGTAGCCGTCCCCTGTGAGCGCGTAATACTGGCCGAAGACATCACCGAAATCGTTATTGATGACGACTACGCAGCCGGAGGGCAGGTTGACCAGAGCGTCATTAACTTTCTGCCGGAGGACGTTCCAGATTTGAGGGAGGTCGGCAGCTGTATATTCGTCCTTGATGTCGACGTAAATCACTGCCTGCCCGGGAGTGCAGCGGGTTCGGATTTTCTTGACCTCACCCATTGCCTGAATAGCGTCCTCCATTCGGCTGGCGGCTTCTTGTTCGGCCTCATAGACGGTTGAACCGGGATAAATGATTGAGACTACTGCGGTCTTGATGGTGAAAGCGGGGTCTTCGAGTTTCCCTATGCTCTGATAGGCTGATATTCCCCCAAGAGCTATTAGGAAGCAAAT
>JAFPZI010000269.1 GCA_017417365.1 Synergistaceae bacterium | reverse complement strand
CTGACCTGCTGTTAGTGTATAGGTATGAGGGTGAGGAGTGGCTGATTCTCGAGCGTCTCGGGAGTCATGCGGAGATATTCGGGCTATGAGGGGAGGTGAGACTATGGAGGGAGTTATTGCGAGGCCGAAGCAGAGTTACGTGTTTGACCACAAGCTGACGGACTCGGAAGTTCGGGAACTCATAGACAATTTTGACTACGAAGCGTATGAAGCGGTTGCGTCTGACGATGACTATGAACCCGGCCCTGTGTGGGACCAGTTCGGCAATCCTACGATAGACACTATTGCGGCCAAGTACGAAGTTGAACACGGCCTGCTTGAGGAACCTATGACCCTTGATGAATTTCACGATTGGCTTCACGCGATAATGTCTGAGGACGACTGAGAGGAGAAGCAATGAGAAGAATTGAGCCCGCCGGAGCATTCAAGAGGGACTTGAAGCGCGAGAAGAAGGGCAGATACCGGCGCATCATTGAGGACGAGCTGTGGGTAGTTTCGGGGACACTTGCGAACAATATACCGCTTGCACTCAGGTATCACGATCACCCTCTTCACGGAGAATGGGAGGGCAGCAGGGAGTGCCATATCCGCCCGGACTTCCTGTTGGTGTACACATACGAGGGCGACGACTGGCTGATTCTCGAGCGTCTCGGGAGCCATTCCGAAATATTCGGCCTCTAACCTTTGGGGGTGTCCACACGGCATCCCCATAAATCCCCGCCAACCTGATATAATTACTCCATCACAAATTTTCACAAGCACCACAAATACTTTTACCATTAGGGAATCAACAGCATATCTCGTGCTGTGGTTAATACAAATCTTTATGAGGAGGTAAATCTATTTATGGACTACGCAAAGGAATCACTAAGGCTTCACGAGCAGTGGAAGGGCAAAATTGAGGTAATCGCCACCGTTCCCGTCGCAACGAAAGACGACCTCTCACTCGCCTACACCCCCGGAGTCGCTGAACCCTGCCTCGCAATCCAGAAGGACATCGGCAAATCCTACGACCTCACCCGCCGGCACAACCTCTGCCTTGTCGTTACTGACGGAAGCGCAGTGCTCGGACTCGGAGACATCGGACCAGAAGCAGGTATGCCCGTCATGGAGGGAAAATGCGTGCTGTTCAAGGCCTTCGGAGGCGTGGACGCTTTCCCCCTGTGCGTAAAGACTAAGGACGTTGACGAGTTCGTCGAGACCGTCTACAACATTTCCGGCTCATTCGGCGGAATCAACCTCGAGGACATCGCTGCTCCCAGATGCTTCGAGATTGAGAAGAAGCTCAAGGCTAAGTGCGACATTCCGATTTTCCACGACGACCAGCACGGCACAGCAGTAATCACCCTCGCAGGAATGATTAACGCCCTAAAAGTCGTCGGCAAGGACATAGCTGACATCAAGATTGCCGTAAACGGTGCAGGAGCCGCCGCAATCGCAATCACCAAGCTCTTAATCTCCGCTGGCGTGAAGAACGTTACCCTCTGCGACAGGACCGGCATAGTCTACAAGGGACGCGAGAAGGGCATGAACTGGATCAAGTCCGAAATGGCCGAAATCACCAACCCCGAAGGCCTCAAGGGAGGGCTCACCGACGCAATGAAGGGTGCAGACGTCTTCATCGGAGTCTCAGCCCCCGGCAGCGTTACTCAGGACATGGTGCGCTCAATGGCCAAAGACCCAATCATCTTCGCATGCGCCAACCCCACTCCCGAAATCTTCCCCGACGAAGCCAAAGCCGCAGGAGCAAAAGTTATCTCCACAGGCCGCAGCGATTTCCCCAACCAGATTAATAACGTCTTGGCCTTCCCGGGAATCTTCAGGGGAACGTTTGACGTTAGGGCAAGCGACATCAACGAGGCCATGAAGGTAGCCGCCTCCCACGCACTCGCCGAATTGGTCGAACCCGACAAACTCAGCCCCGACTACATTATTCCTGCAGCGTTCGACCCAAGAGTCGGTCCGGCAGTCTCTAAGGCAGTCGCTGAGGCCGCACGGAAATCAGGTGTAGCGAGGTTATAATCATGAGCGAAGAATACAGAGGCTTTAAGATTTTCAACCTGCCCCCGAAATACTTCGCCTGCTTTGCTGTTATCGTCCTTCTTGCGGCTATGCTCGGGGTACTTCCTGCGGGTATGGCCGGGTGTTTTGCGTTCATGATTGTCTGCGGGGCCATCCTTCAGGAACTCGGAGACCACCTCCCGATAGTGAATACTTTCTTGGGCGGAGGACCTGTCGTGATAATTTTCGGAATGGGCTTCCTGCGCTACGTGAACTTCTTCGGAATCTTTGACGTTATGTCGGGGCTTATCGGCAAGGGAGCTTTCACAGCAACCCTTATGAAGAACATTGATACATTCTTCAAGCCTGCCGGAGCGTTCTTGGACTTCTACATAGCGGCCCTAATTACCGGCTCAATTCTCGGCATGAACCGTAAACTTTTGGTGAAGGCTGCTGCACGTTACTTCCCCGCAATCTTCGGAGCTATTGCCGTATCGTTCGGACTGACGGCGTTCGCTGGGAGCGTTACGGGCTTCGGAGTGGTCAAGGCAATTCTCCTAATCGCACTGCCTATCATGGGCGGAGGTATGGGTGCGGGAGCTGTACCCCTGAGCAAGATTTTCGAGTCCTCAGGGACAATGACCGCAGAGCAGGCAATATCAATCATGAATCCCGCTGTGGCTATCGGAAATGCTACGTCAATAGTTCTTGCCGGCCTCTTGGTGAAAATTCTTGCGGGAAAATTCTTCAACGGTCAGGGCCAGCTAATGAAGACCGGCGCAAACGATGACCCTGCGGAGTTCGAGATTTCCCCGGAGATGCAGGCAAAGCGCGACCACGTTACCATTACGAATCTCGGTATCGGACTTCTTGCGGCAACGTCATTCTTCGCTTGGGGCTATATCGTTGCGGGCATATGGATTAAGTTAGTCCCTGCCGTAAACATTCATGCTTATGCTTGGATGATTATCTCTGTGGCTCTGTGCAAAGTCTTCAACCTTCTTCCTGAGTTCATAGAGATAAACTGCTACCAGTGGTTCCAGTTCGTGATGAAGAACTTGACCTCAATGCTTATGGTAGGAATCGGACTGTGCTACCTGAGCCTTGATGTCGTTATCGAGAGCTTCTCGCTGACTTATCTGCTTCTGTGCTTCCTGTCGTGTATCGGAGCGTTCATAGGTGCGTCGGCGATTGGTGCGATGGTAGGGTTCTACCCTGTTGAGGCTGGAATCACTGCTGGGCTTTGCATGTCGAACATGGGCGGAACTGGCGATGTTGCTGTTCTCTCGGCTGCCCACAGAATGGAACTTATGCCGTTTGCTCAGATTTCCTCACGTCTCGGCGGGGCAATCATACTCATCATAGGCTCATTAATGCTCTCGACTTTGGGAAGTATGCTGTAGAGGCGGTATGAGGATGGGTTCTCTGACTCAGCAGAACATGACCGAAGAGAAATTTGCTGCGTTCTTGAAGTCTCAGGAGCGGAAATTCTTCGGCTGGAAGATCCTCAACACCAGCCACATGCACTTGAGGCACTTTGTGAGGTAACATGGCGTGCCTTAACTGCAACGAGGCCCGGACTGAATACAGTTTTGACGCACTGGAAGTTCACACGCTGCACGTGAGGGACTTCGGTGGCGAGAGAGTGATTCAGGCTTTGGGCGAAAGAGTAACGTTTGAGGTTTGCGGGGCCTGTGCTTCTGAGGAGGTGCGGGCCTCACTCTTTCCTGCTGTGAGGGTCTTGCGGAAGTGCTGGGGGTTTGGGGTGGTCTTGGCCGTCGGTGCGGTGCTGAGTCTGACTCTGACGCTCAGTGATGAGATGATTGCTCTGCGAGTGATTGGGCCGTTGGGGGTGTTCGTTGGGGTGTCGGGGATCGTTGGACGAGTGCGGGAGGTTCTCGCCCGTCGCAAAGTTCTTGAGGCCATGAGTGAGAGTGAGAGGCTGAGGGATTCTGCGTGGGTGTGTGCCTTGAGGAATGCTCCCAAGAAATTCGGAGACAACGACATTACTTACATTCCCATCAACAGCCAGACTATGAGCATGACGGAAGCAGAATTGTCTGATAGGTACAATCTCATTCCAGCAATAGCCTCACTGGCTCGCAAAAATTTATGGACAGCAGGATAATCAACTACTTCACGGCAATCACCGACGAGGAGAAAAATATCCTCTCAGGCCAAACCAAGATTGACCGCAATATTTACATGGCCGGAGACAGAGACATAATCAGCGGAGATAAGCTCCTCCCCAAAGGCCGACAAATCATGATACGCCCCCACACCAGATTCATTCACGTCCCCGAACACACCCACGATTACGTCGAGTTCGTCTACATGTGTCAGGGCACCACAAAACATATCGTCAACGCCACACCCATAACCCTCACTCAGGGAGAACTCCTAATGCTCGGCCAAAACGCTAAACAGGAAATCTACCCCGCAGGCATAAATGATATTGCCGTCAACTTCATCGCAAAACCAGACTTCTTCAGGGGCATCCTGTCCTTTCTCGGCAACGAAGAAACCCCCTTACGCCGCTTCATCTTGAGCTGCATCACCGGCGAAAACGAGACCGGCTATCTATACTTCAAAGTAGCTGACGTTCTCCCCGTACAAAACTTGGTCGAAAATCTCCTCTGGACACTCATCACCAACCCCTCAAACAAGCGCGGCATCTATCAGCTCACTATGGGCCTCCTCTTCGTCGAACTCCTCGAGTGCACCGACACACTAGAGTTCTCCTATCAGGAACAATCCGTAATCATGAAGGTCTTGCGCTACATTGAGGAGAACTACAGGACCGGCAGCCTCGCGGAAATTTCCTCACTCCTACACTACGAACGCACTAGCCTATCACGCCTAATCTCCAAGAAAACCGGACGCACCTTCACTCAGCTCATGCAGGACAAACGACTCTCACAAGCCGCTTGGTTCCTCCTCAACACTGACGAAAGAGTTGACGACATCGCCGGAATGGTCGGCTACGAGAACATGAGCCACTTCCACAACTTGTTCAGCAGGTGTTACGGCAAATCCCCAAAGCACTACAGGGACTGCACATAATGATACTTTTTCCAGAGATTTACGCGTTGAAAATCGTGCCCTCTTGATTCATAATTAGGACACTCAAATTTTCACAACAACAAAATTTTTGATTGGTTCAGCAACAGAAGGAGTGTATATCATTGAAGTATTACCTTGCTGTTGACATCGGAGCGTCTTCGGGCCGTCATATGCTCGGCTGGAAAGAGGACGGGCAAATCATCACACGGGAGCTCTACAGATTCCCAAACGGTGTAACGGAACTCGGCGGCCACCTCACTTGGGACATAGCCTCCTTGTTCTCCCACGTCAAACACGGAATCGATGAGGCCCTCTCGGCTTACCCCGAAATAGTCAGCCTCTCCATAGACACTTGGGGAGTTGATTACGTCCTCATGAAGGGAGACTCTGAGGTCATGCCGTGTTACGCCTACAGGGACACACGCACGGAGACATCCATTCCAGAGGTGCACAAACTGATACCTTTTGAGGAACTCTACAGCCGAACGGGGATTCAGTTCCAGCCCTTCAACACAATCTATCAGCTTTACGCAGACAAACTAGCCGGCCGTCTCGAGGGAGTTACGGACTTCCTGATGATGCCTGAATACCTCCTCTACAAGCTCTGCGGTGTCAAGGGCCACGAGTACACCAACGCCACGACTACGGGAATGGTCAGCGCGAAAACCGGCCTCTATGACCCCGAAATCATTGCTGCTCTTGGCCTCCCCAAAGAATTATTCCGTCCACTGAGTCAGCCCGGGACCAAGCTCGGGGAATACCGGGGGGTTCAGTGCGTATTGTGTGCGACTCACGACACAGCCAGCGCAGTAGAAGGCATACCTATGGAGGGCGACGAGATATTCATATCGTCTGGAACGTGGAGCCTTCTCGGTGCTAAGATACGTACTCCCATAACCACACCCGACAGCATGAGGACCAATTACGCCAACGAGGGCGGAG
>JAFPZI010000268.1 GCA_017417365.1 Synergistaceae bacterium | reverse complement strand
GCGTATTTCGAGATCAACGCGGCTAACTATTAGTCGGGATTTTTGCCTCCCCTGTGTAATGCGGGGGAGGTTTATTGACAGGAGGAGAAGTTATCATGACCCTTAAGGAAGAAGCGTATGAATTGATTAACAAGCTGCCGGATAAGGTAATGGCTGATGTTGTGAAGAGCCTGAAGGTTAAGGCCAATGACCCCAAAACTTGGGAGACCCCCGAGCAGGAAAGAGAGAGGGAGGCAAGGGAACTTGAGGAAAGACGGAGGGCGTTCCGGGAGCTTCAGGAGATGATCAGGACGAATCCACTGAGGATCCCGGAGAACTACGAGGAAGTTTACGCTGAAGGAATGGCAAGGAAATACGGGCTGGTGAAGTGATGATTAAGGTACTTGTCGATACTAACGTTATTATCAATTATCTTACCCGCCGTGAGGATAAGTACAGGGAGTCATCAATTCAGGTCATGGAAATGTGTACGGAGCATCAGCTTGAAGGCTATGTAGCTTTTCACTCGCTGTCCATAATCTGGTACACATCTGGCAGAATGGGCGAACCTGAAGCCAAACGCAGGGAATGGCTGAAACTCGTCAGCACAATTTTGGAGACCTCAAGCGCGGGACATGAGGCAGTTGTTGAGGCTGTAAACAATGTGATATTCCGGGACTTCGAGGACAATTTACAGGACATTTGCGCACAGAGCGTGAACGCAGATTACATTGTTACGGTCAACACAAAGGACTACGAACACAGCCACGTCAAAGCCGTAACCCCTCTGGAGCTAGTCGAAATCGTGAACAGCATGAACTGAGCCGTCAGAGGGGCGGCAGAATTATTCTGAGGTAATCAGGCACTCACACCCGCCCTCAATCGCGAACTCACTATCACAATCTCCGGGCACAAAGACGTTTCCGCCCTTCACCAGCTCACACGAGAACCCTTCACACACAAACCTTCCCTCACCCCCAATGCACATCACGAACTTAAACCCGCCCTCAGTCCGTCCAGTGTATGGAGCGTTCACCCTCTCGACCCTGAACTCTTTGCAGTCAACGATGACGTTACCCGTTCGTCCCGGGGGCGTTGAGTCGTGCAGTGAAGTATTCGCAACATCTAGGGCCTTCGCTATGTGGAGCTCTCTTGGTTTGCCGTCTTGGCCAAGCCTGCCGTAATCGTAGACCCTGTACGTGATGTTGGAGTTCTCCTGAATTTCCGCAAGAGTGATCCCCGGGCCTATTGCGTGGATTGTCCCGGCGGGTATGAAGAATATATCCCCGTCATTCACGTAAATTTTCCGTAACAGGCCAAGAATCGTGTTGTCGTTGATTGCCTGCGCGAACTCGGAACGTGATACATCCCCGTTGAGGCCAAGATAGATATATGCTCCCTCGTCGTGCCCGAGAATGTACCATGCTTCAGTCTTGCCCTTGCTGTGTTCGGCTTTGAGGGCGTAATCGTCGTTCGGGTGAACCTGCACGGACAACGGCTGGCGTGAGTCGATTAATTTCACCATCAGCGGAAAAGTATCACCCTCCCTGAACTCTGGAGACACCATAGCCGGAAATCTCTTGACGGCCTCAGTGAGAGTCAGCCCCGCAAATTCTCCGTCTATAATCACGCTTTCCCCGTCTTTGTGTGAAGCTAGCTCCCAGCTTTCCGCGAGAGTCTCAGTGCCTGGAGTTTTGCCCCAAGCCTCGATAAGCCTCGTACCCCCCCAAAGGTAATTCTTGTACGCTGGCTTCAGTCTGAACGGTAGCATTTACGCCCTCGCCTCCCCGTTCTCGATATAGACCCTAGGGACTCTCTGTGATGGCATGCACAAAATTTCGTGAATTATCGTGCCTGCGTTCTTGGCAGCGAGTGGGATTAGTTCACCGTCCCAGACAGTCGCGACATCTCCGGCCCTGACTCCCGGGAGGTCAGTAACGTCGATCATCGTCATGTCCATGCAGACCCGCCCGACGTTTGGGCAGAGCACGCCGTGAATCTTGACGTTGAAGTTGTTCGAGAGTGTCCGCGGGAGTCCGTCAGCGTAGCCTATGGGCAATACGGCAATCACTGAGTCTCGCTTGAGGGTGTAAGTTCTGCCGTAACTTATGGTAGTTCCCGCTGGGAGTGCCCTAACGGCTGTGATTCTGCTCTTTAGGGTCATGACTGGGTGAAGGTCTAGTGAGCTGCCTTCGTTGCCTGTGTCTGTGGACTCATAGCCGTAGAGAATGAGGCCTGCCCTGACCATGTCGAGTCTAGCTTCCGGCCTGTAGAGAATGCCTGTGCTTGCTGAGGCGTGGACGAGGGAGAAAGTTTTTCCCGACTTTGCGAGGTAGTCTCTTGCCTCTAGGAATCTGGTGAGTTGTGCTTGAGTGTATTCGGGGTCGTTGTCGGCGGCGGCGAAGTGAGTGAAGAGTCCTTGTGCGTTGAGTCCGGGGAGGTTGGAGAGTTCGAGAATTTCGCGGGCAGCTGCGAGTTTGGCGGGTTCGTCTGAGGGCCAGAAGAATCCCGTTCTGCTCATGCCGGAGTCTATCTTGACGTGGACGTGAAGAGTTTGGCCGAGTCTTTGTGCTTGTTGTGAGAGGGCACGTGCGTTGTTGAGGTCTCCTACTGCCTGAGTGATTCTGTGTTGGCACATCAGGGGAGCGAGTTCGGGTTGGGTTTGGCCGAGACAGAGTATCGGGAGGGTAATTCCGTTCTGCCTGAGTTCAGCACCTTCGAGGACGGTTGCCACAGCGAGCCAGTCCGCTCCCCAAGACTGAAGTTTTCTTGCGGCCTCAAGCATTCCGTGTCCGTAGGCGTTGGCTTTGACGACTCCCAAGAACTTAGCGGATGATTTAGTACAATATTTTATTATCGCGGCATTGTGAATTAGTTCATCGAGGTTAATTTCTGCCCAAGTGCGGGTCATTGCGAGCTCAAGATTGGTCATGTGATGATTTCTCCTTGCTGTAATGTTTAGGATATTATAGCCAATGGAGGGCACAACAGACCGCCGGATTTCTGAGTTCTGCCGGAATTTCTCACGTGTGGGGTAAGTTGACTGGCTGCTAGTTGTGGAGGGCGTTATACACTCCGCATCGTCTACAGAGGGTGAGAAAATTTCTGTGTACCGTTTGGAGAGCAAACCCCCTCCTGAATTTCTGAGGCCTCGTGTAATTTCCCGTGTGTGTGAGTAAGTTGACTGGTTGCGAGTTGTGGAGGGCGTTACACACTCCGTATCGTCTACGGGGGGTGAGAAAATTTCTGTGTACCGTTTGGAGAGCAAACCCCCTCCTGATTTCTGAGGCCTCGTGAAAATCCTCGCGTGTGAGGTAAGTTGAGTTCGCTGCGTGGTTAATTGTGCAGAGACCAGCAAAGCTCAGAGCTGTAGGGTGTATCGTTTATTATACGCAAAGCCGACAATACTCCGAAGAATTACCGCCACACAACATGCATGCACACCCAACACGTAACTTGATGAATTACGCTGTCCGTATATTCCACAAAATGCTATATAATTACTCAATCCATACTTTAACAGGAGGGTAAATCTCGCAATGTTAGTAAACGCAAAAGAGATGCTCACAAAAGCTAAGGCCGGTCATTACGCAGTCGGCCAGTTCAACATCAACAACCTCGAGTGGACAAAAGCAGTCCTCCAGGTCGCCGAAGAACTCAAATCCCCCGTAATTCTCGGAGTCTCCGAAGGCGCAGGCAAGTACATGGGCGGGTTCCGCACCGTCCAGGCAATGGTCGAAGCTATGGACCATGAGTTCGGCATCACCGTCCCAGTCTGCACCCACCTCGATCACGGCACATACGCAGGTGCCTACAAGTGCATCAAGGCCGGCTTCACGTCAATCATGTTCGACGGCTCCCACTACCCTATAGCTGAGAACATCGAGAAGACCCTAGAACTTACCCATGTTGCCCACAACTTAGGCCTTACGATTGAGGCAGAAGTAGGCGCAATCGGCGGAGAGGAAGACGGAGTCGTGGGAATGGGCGAGTGCGCTGACCCCGACGAGTGCAAGCGTATTGCTGACTTGGGCGTGGACATGCTCGCGGCAGGTATCGGCAACATTCACGGCAAATACCCCGCAAACTGGAAGGGCTTATCGTTCGAGACCCTCGCAGCAGTTCAGGAGAAGACCGGACTTATGCCCTTAGTCCTTCACGGCGGCTCAGGAATCCCCGACGAGATGGTCAAGAAGGCAATCACACTCGGAGTCAGCAAGGTCAACGTCAACACAGAGTGCCAGCTCTCATTTGCCGCAGCAACCCGCGCATACATTGAGGCCGGCAAGGACAACGAGGGCAAAGGCTACGACCCGAGAAAGCTCCTCGCACCTGGCTTTGAGGCCATCAAGGAGACAGTTCGCGAGAAGATCCGCCTCTTCGGTTCCGACGGCAAGGCGTAAAGAGTCGTGGACGCAAAAAAGTATTATCTCGACGGTAAATTCATCGGAGACGGGAGCCTCGCTGTAATCGCGGGGCCTTGTTCCCTTGAGAGCCCTGAACTCGGCCTCAGAGTCGCTAAGTTCGTCAAGAAGCTCTGTGAAGAACGCGGGCTGCTCTACGTCTTCAAAGCCTCATTCGACAAAGCAAACCGTACTTCTGTCCATGCTTGGAGGGGCCCTGGCCTCGAGAAGGGTCTAGAACAGCTCGCGGAGATCAAGACAACCGCAGGAGTCCCGGTACTCACGGACATTCACGAACGCTCACAGGCAGCTCCGGCGGGTGAAGTCGCCGACATCATCCAGATTCCTGCGTTCCTGTGCAGACAGACTGACTTGCTCGTGGCAGCAGCTAAGACCGGCAGAATCATCAACGTCAAGAAAGCCCAGTTCCTCGCACCTGAAGACATGCAGTACGTAGCGGCCAAGTGCAGGGAAGCCGGCAACGACAAGGTAATTTTCTGCGAGCGCGGTACGTTCATGGGCTATCACAGACTCGTAGTGGACATGACCGGCCTCGTGAAAATGCGTGAACTCGGCTACCCCGTGATGTTCGACGCTACCCACAGCGCACAGAGTCCCGGTGGTCTCGGCGGCATGAGCGGAGGAGATTTCCGGCTTGCGTTCCCGTTAGCTCGGGCGGCGGCAGGTGTTGGGATTGATGCAGTTTTCGCTGAGACCCACCCAAACCCAAAAGAGGCTCTCAGCGACGGCCCTAACATGATTCCACTGAGCATGATGGGTGAATTTCTCGACCAAGTTTTGGCAGTTCACAACGTCAGCAGAAAATTCATCACGGAGCCAGCCAATGACTAACCACACTGATAATGAGCTCCTGAACTCTGCGCGTGAACTCATGAGGACGGAAGCCAACGAGATTCTTTCTGCCTCCGAACGCCTCAGCACCGACATAGTGAAGGCAGCTCGGTTAATCTATGACTGCCGGGGGCGCGTTGTGGTAGTTGGCTTGGGGAAATCCGGCCACGTCGGACGCAAAATCTCTGCGACTCTCGCGTCTCTCGGGACACCGTCATTCTTCCTCCATGCCGCAGAAGCCTCACACGGGGACTTGGGCATGGTCAGGCGCGAAGATATCGGGTTGTTCATCAGCAACAGCGGTTCATCGTCCGAAGTCGTAGCGTTGTTGCCGCACTTCAGGCGAATCGGTGCGAAGATGATAGCAATCACCGGCGTAATGTCCTCACCTTTGGCCGAACACTCGGATATTGTCCTGAACGCCCACGTTGACTCTGAGGGGGACCCGTTGCAGCTGGCACCCATGAGCAGCACAACTCTAGAACTGGTTATGGGTGATGCTTTGGCCGCAATAGTTACGATTCTTAGGGGGCTTAGGCGTGAGGACTTCGCGATGTTCCACCCGGGCGGTGCGCTAGGCCGAAAACTTCTCACACGAGTCCGCGACGTTATGGGCACTGGGGAACGCCTCCCCTTAGTACGTGAGGGTATGAGCGTGAAGGATGCGTTGTTCGTCATAACCAGCAAGGGCTACGGGACTGCGTGCGTAGTCGATGAGGCCGGGAAACTTACAGGGATATTCACCGACGGGGATTTACGCAGGCTCATGGAGAGGGTTGGCAACGGGGCATTTGAGTCGCTCATTGAGGACGCTATGACCAAGACACCGAAGACCATCACACCCGACTCTTTGGCCGTTGACGCTGTGAGAATCATGGAGCATAACGAAATCAGCGTGTTAATTGCTGTCGAGGCAGGAAGGCCCATAGGGATAATACACATTCACGAACTTCTGAGAGCTGGTATAGCATGAAAATTTTAGGAGTAATCCCCGCAAGATATTCATCCACGAGATTTCCGGGAAAACCTTTAGCCGACATTTGCGGGCAGCCAATGATTCAGAGGGTCTATGAGCGGGCAAAACTCTCACGGGCTCTGTGTGATGTCCTAGTTGCTACTGACGATGAGCGAATCTATGACTGTGTGAAGTCCTTCGGAGGGCAGGCAGTCATGACGGATTCGGCACTTCCCAACGGCACTGCGAGGTGTGAACAGGCTGTGAGGCTTTACGGTTCTGACGCTGAGGCAGTGATTAACGTTCAGGGAGATGAACCCCTTCTTGACCCAGTGATGATTGATGAGGTTGCGGAGTTATTGACGGAAAATTACTGCGCGACTCTCTGCCGTGAAGTCAGCTCGGACTTGGCCAACCCAAACACCGCTAAAGTTGTGTTGTCTCAGGACAATTACGCCCTCTACTTCTCCCGCTCGGTAATTCCCTACAAGCGCAACGAGTCCGGCCTACCGTACTACAAGCACATAGGCATATACGGCTACACTGTGGACTTCCTGAAGAAATATGTATCACTCCCTGCTGCTCCCTTGAGTGATGCCGAATCACTGGAGCAGCTGAAGATTCTTGAACACGGCTGCAAGATTCGCGTGAAGGTTACGAGTTCCCAGACTGAGAGCGTAGGAGTGGACACCCCCGAAGATTTGCAGAGAGTGAGAGAGATAATCAATGCCGAAGTTTGACCGCATTGTGTTGCTCAGCGACGGAATACGAGGCCACTACCACCAGTCATTAGGAATAGCTCAGTGGCTCGAACGCTTGGGAGGCGGAAGGCTTGACCCTCCAGTGAACGTCCCGCACTATTCGGGCCTCCAGAAATTGATGAAGATGAAGCTGTTCGTTCACGGTCTCGCTGTTCACGGGGGGGCGTTTTCGCGCGAATGGCTGAACGCTTCGGGACTCAGACTTCCTCCAGTGAAGCCCAACACTTTATTCATCTCTGCTGGGAGTTCTGCGGCACCGTTCTGCTTGGCGTGCGCTAAGGCCTCCGGCAACAAGTCCGCTGTAGTCATGACCCCGTCAGTGCTCGGCACCAAACCCTTCGACTACGCAATCATCCCCGAACACGACAAGCATGACCCAAAGGACACCAACATACTAACGACACTCGGAGCACCCAATCACATATGGCCGCCGGAACTCGCGAAGGTCGGGGAAAATTTCTTCGCTGACCGTGATTTCGGGGGCAAGAAGATTGTTGCTGTGCTAGTGGGCGGGAGCGATGCCAACTACAAGCCTTCACCGAAATGGGCGGAGGACGCTTTAGGCTCATTGCGCTACATTGACGGCATAAAGATTCTGCTGACCACGTCGAGACGCACGGGTGATGCTGTGGATTCCAAGATTGAGGAAATGTTTGCTAATGACCCGTCATTGGGCTTCATGCTGATTCTGTCGAAGAAACCCCGCGTCAACGCACTAACGGCCATGCTCGGGAAGGCTACACACGTTCTGGTTACAGAGGACTCCGTGTCAATGGTCTCTGAGGCAGTAACTGCGGGCTTCCGTGTGGGACTTCTGAGGGTCCCGAGAGTCGCTCACCCCTTGAAGAATGCTTTGGGGTTCGGGGTCAAGAGGTTTGATGACTTGTTCGAGCGAATGAGGCAGAAGAATTTGCTTGTGGACTTGGGAGAAATGCCGGACTTCAGGAAATTTCTTGAGCCTTCAGAACAGAAGCATAACACCGACTTCAACGAGGCCAAGCGGGCTGCAGAATGGATTCTGAGTAAGCCGTGAAGATTCTCTACATTGTCCCGGGACTCGACGAGGGCGGAGCGGAAGTCCACGTCCTGAACCTGATACGGGAACTCTCAGAGCGCGGCCACGATATTACTCTTGCGTCATGCGGGGGCCGTCTCGAGGCGGAATTACCCGAGAACGTCAGGGTTATTCACGTCCCTTCCGAGCGCAAGAACCCGGTAACGATAATTCACTCCGCTCGGACACTCTCAGGTCTTGGCCGTTGGGAGATAATTCACGCACACTCACGGGTCCCTGCGTGGGTTGCGTGGGTGTTGTCGGGACTCACTCGCACACCATGGCTGATGACCGCACACGCACTCTACTCACTGAACGCCGGACTTATTCCCCTTCGTCGCGCTGACGGCCTAATCTGTGTCTCCGAAGCCGTCAAGAATCACCTAGCCTCCTACCTTCCGGCCAAGTGCACAGTGATTCCCAACGGGATAATTCCGCCGGTCTTCAGGCACAAGGACTCTATCGCTAACCGTCTGTTGTTCGTCGGGAGGCTGACGAGGCTAAAGGGTCTTGATGTGGTCTTGAGGGCACTAGCGGGACTCGCTGGGCGTGAATGGACTCTTGATGTTGTGGGTGATGGGCCTCAACGCGTGGAACTCGAGGAACTCTCGGAGGGGCTGGGACTTGGTGAACGCGTAACTTTTCGGGGAGCTAGGAGTCGCGGGGAAGTTGAGGAGTTCATGGCGTTTGCGTCGTGCCTGCTGTTCCCGTCCCACAGCGAGGGAATGGGGCTAGTTGTGCTTGAGGCTGCGAGCATGGGGCTTCCAGTGATAGCTTCGGACCTTGAGGCTTTGCGCGAAATTGCGTCGGGGGGGCTGATTCCTGCGGGAGACGTTGAGGCGTGGAGGGGGGCAATAATAGGCTTTCTTGACTCTGGTACGGCAAGCACCCTCAATCCTGCGAAAATTATCACAGTTCATGAGATGGCCTGCCGTATCGAGAAGTTCTACTCAGTTATTCTTGAACAGCAGCGCCATTAACTTTACTACTTCGCTGCCCCTGTCCTTAGGGGTCTTGCGTAATTCCTGCTCGGTAAGCTCCTCGTTCTCGTCAAGCTGCAAGTACTCACACAGAACAGAATTAACCTCCGGGTTGTTCATGAACTCCGGCATAAAGCTTACGGCATCAACTGCGAGATTCTTAACGGCCTTCCTCTCGTCCTCAGACAGCCAAGCGCACAGGAAATCCCCGTAATAGTCAGGCCCGTACTGTGTAGGCAAGTTCAGGGGCTTCTGTGCCTCAAGCCGAATATTGTCCTCCTCACTCAGCGGGAAATAGTCATTCATCCTCTGGCGCAGCGGCTCAAACACCCGGTCCTCATCCACAGCCATAGACGCGCATATGAACTCAAGAACGAACGACGCTACACGATAGTTGTGCGACAACAGAGTCCCCGGAGCCAGCTCAAGCAGTAACACCCTGTCCTGCCAGCCGTATTCGCGCCCCGACACCCCCAAGTCGGGCACTACCTGCCAGCCTTCAACCTGTGCTGTGTCCACTATGGCCTTGCGTTCTTTGCCGGAGACTTTTGGAGTCGATGTGCTGAACTTCATTAGCTTTCCGAGCTTCTCAAGCGTCGTAATCAGTGGTAATTCGCTGCCTTCGGGCCTGAGAGTGTTAATGAACCCCTCAAAGTCGGGACGTTCCGCAATGTCAGACAAGTCGGGTGTCTTCTCCTCGTTCTTCTGTGCGGTCAAGAACACCTCCCAAGAGTCCACGAGTGCCTTGAACACTGATAGATTGCTGAAGAAGTCGGGAATCTCTACGGTCTCGCTGTCGTTCTTCCCGAGCTTTATCGAGGGGTTTGACGGTTTGTAGGACACTTTCAGAGTCTCCTCCGGCTTAATCAGCACAAGCCCCCCCTTGCAAAGTTCCTTGTAGATAGGCGTGAATTTCTGTAGTGCCTCGTCTGAATGCGTAATCGTTGGTTCGTCCGGCCTGTGGAGTTTCTGTGCTGTCCGTACTACCGTGAAGGCTACAGCTGAAGGCAACGGGAGCATTGAGTTAGCGTAGGAGTTCAGGAGAATATCAAGAAGGCCTTCGGGTACAACGTTGAGCCTCTTGCAAAAGCCTAACAAGTCCTCACTAGGCAGCCACACCTTAATCGCGAGCCACGTTATGAAGTTGATTAATGTCTGGCTCATTGACTCCCACCTGAGAAGGGGTAACAGCCTGAAGGACTCATTTATGCACATTCCCAAGTCGAGTTTGTCGACGATTGTCCGGCGTTCGATCCCGTAGAGCCATATCACCGGGTAACACACGTGTAAGGGCGGCTGAATCCGCGCTCCAGCTAACCACGTCAAGTATATTCCCCTCTGAAGCGGCGACATTTCCGCGTAGGACTCCGCACCATCGGCCGGCAATTGCTCACCCTGTTTCGGGAACTCAAGCGGTAAAGTTACGTCAAT
>JAFPZI010000267.1 GCA_017417365.1 Synergistaceae bacterium | reverse complement strand
GCGGAGTCTTTGCTCTTCAAGCCCCAGCCGGTAGTCAAGAACGTAATCGGAGTAGTATCCGGCAAGGGCGGAGTAGGCAAGTCCCTAGTTACTGGTCTGCTGGCCTGCGCTGTGAGGGCTAAGGGCTTCAGGACGGCAATTCTCGACGCGGACATCACCGGGCCGTCAATCCCGAGAATGTTCGGGCTTCACGATACCCTGCTTTCGGACGGGCACATGATTCAGCCTGCCGTGAGCAAGGGGGGCGTCAAGGCCGTATCTATGAACTTGTGCCTTCCCGACGAGGGAGACCCGGTAGTGTGGCGGGGGCCTGTTCTCGGTGGAGTCCTTCAGCAGTTCTGGGAGGAAGTTGACTGGGGAGTTACTGACTTCATGTTTGTTGACATGCCTCCGGGGACGGGAGATGTGCCGCTGACCGTCTTTCAGTCGCTGCCTCTGAAGGGGATAATCATTGTAACGACCCCACAGGAACTCGTGGGAATGATTGTTCATAAGGCCTTGAGGATGGCGGAAATCATGAAGATTCCCGTGTTGGGCGTGGTGTCGAACATGGCATATTTCGAGTGCCCTGACTGCGGGAAGAAGCACTATATCTTTGGGCACAATGACGGGGGCGTGAAGGTCAATGCGGAGATTCCGATAGTGCCGGGGCTTGCGGAGCTGTGCGACAAGGGCAGGATTGAGGAGTCCGACGCTGTGAAGTATCTTGAGGGAGTTGCGGGGATTCTGGAGAAAATTTAGCTGAACTATCGAGACATGTTATAACTTCGCACGTTTAACAGTCAACCACAAATCAGAGAATCAGCAAGTAAGAGTCCTGCCGATGAGTGTAACAGCTCGCCGGCAGGATATTTTTATGTTCAGGCGGAAGAACTTGTGCGTGTGTTGGGTGCTGCTGAGGGCAGGATTTCGGAAGTGAAACAGAAGGCGGCTGACAAAGCAAGGAACAAATTTCCGCCCAAGATTACTCTGCGGAACTGGATACTGCTTTTCGTGCTCGGAGCAACTCCTATATCTGCTCTGCCTGTGATTATCATGTACTTTTACGACAGGAAATATTCAAGTACCTTCAGGCAGGGCGTGCGGACAACCTCACTCGTAGCGCGTCAGCATGTCATCCATACTGCGGAGAATATGATTCCTCATCAGTTTTGCCGCAGCATCAGAGTCCCGGGCTTTGAGCATTGAGAATATATTCTCGTGTTCGGCTTGGGACTTTTTCGCGTACTCGTCCCTTGTCGTCCTCACTCCCATAGATAGCCCGTTCCATAGCTCACTAAGCATCTTCACCAGCCGGGAATTTCCAGACGAAAGCCATATATTGTAGTGAAATGACTGGTTCAGGTCAGAATAATTCTCTGTTCCGGAACTCACAAGGTTATTCACGCACCGCTCAATCTCCGCCAAGTCCGCACCCCTCTCACACACTAACCTGCAAGCCTCAGACTCCAGTGCCGCACGAATCTCGTAGTGCTCACGAATATTCTTCGCGGTCATCCCCAGCACAACCGCTCCCCTGTTCTGCGCAACCTCAAGCAGCCCGTCCCGCGCCAATATCTGGAACGCCTCTCGCACTGGAGTAACGGAGATCCCCAAAGCCCGTGCAGTAGCCTCAAGCGGAAGAACTTCACCCGCAGGAATGCTCCGTGTGATTATCGCCTCCCTGAGTGATGCCGCCGCTTGTTCCCTCACTGGCAGGAGCTTAACCGGCCTCAAGTTCAGCATGCCGCTTCCTCCTGATACGAATCAATTCGTCCCCAAGCACCCGAGCATACAATCTATACACTTCCCGAAGGTCGTCGGGACTCGTGTCGCACATTGGGAGGCCCTCAATCACTCCCTTAACGTCATCAAATAATTCGTCGGTCTTCCCCCTGTCCAGAGCATTAGCCAACACAAACGCTAAGTAGACTTCCGTCAAGGTCTCCAGAGTCTTGCGCCTCAAAACTGCACCGGCCTTCCCGCAAAGCACACGGTGAAACTCCTCCTGAGTCCCGCACTCGGCCAAAGCACAGAGACTCTCACCGTCGAGGGCCTCAATCACTCCGCACTCCAGAGCGGCCAAGTCCGAGAATATCCCGTGAATGTCCTCGTCGGTCAAGGGGGCAGCGTTGATGCGCTGGTTGGTCTGACGCTCTATGAGGCCCTGATACTCCAGAGCGATTAACGCCTCACGCACTGGCATTCTCGATGTCCCGAGAGAGCCGGCTAACTCTATCTGCGTCAGGGAGTCATACTTCGTGATGTCCCCGAATAATATCGCTTCCTGCAAAATCTCAAGCGCACTGCCTGATTTGTATTTCTTGGTCAGTTCTATCATGATAAGCGAAAATTGTATCCATTAACAGCGGGCTTGTCAAAGGCTTATTTGTGCGGCTGACCGTCTGACGAAAAAATAGAACATGTTCTATTAATCCATTTTTCCTTCCACGAAATGTCGGCCGGTGCAGCAAATTGATTCAGCCTCAATAGTCCCGGTCTTGCAGAAAAATCAATCATGCGCTAAAATCTTATTCATCAATGCGGACGTAGCTCAGTTGGTAGAGCATCAGCTTCCCAAGCTGAGGGTCGCGGGTTCGAATCCCGTCATCCGCTCCAATTATGAGACTAACGGGCCTTGTGAATAATCATGAGGCCTTTTTCGTTTGTCAATTCAGCCTGCATTGTATTATACTTTTCACCGCACGAATAATTTTTAGGAGGCATAATTTCTCAATGCGAGTATTGTTATCCATAATTCATATAGTAGTCGCAATAATCCTCATCGCAATAGTCCTTCTCCAGCAGCGCAAACAGGGAGGCTTCTCGGGCGTTTTCGGCGGAGGGACACAGCCGGATTCCGGGCAGTGGCAGAGATTCTCAGGCGCAACGAAGCTCACAATCATACTTGCTTCTGTCTTCATGGTAACTTCGTTCTTCCTCGTGTTCATGAGCTAGGAGAAAGACATTGCTGAACTCACTTAAAGACGTTACAGCCCTGAAGGTCAGCCCTTCGCGCCTGCGCAGTGCCACACACGACGAAATCAAGGCCGGAGCCACAACGGATATATACTTCATCAACACACGAGATGTCTTGGCCAGCGTCGGCAAGCTTGATACTGAGGTTACCGCAGAGATATTCACGCGCACAACGGGAATGTTCGCCGGACTCGATGAAGTCATGGAGCTCCTGAAGGACTCTCCCGTCCACGTTGAGGCACTTCCAGAGGGTGAATACTTCTCGCCCAAAGAAGTCGTGATGAGGATACGCGGGCCTTATGGGGCATTCGGTTACCACGAGACTAACTTACTCGGAATCCTGTCTAGCTCCTGCGCTTGGGCAACGGCAGCACGTGAATGCGTCGAGGCCGCCGGGGGAAAACCTGTGCTGGTGTTCGGGGCGAGGCACCTTCACCCTGCGATTGCCCCAGTGATGGAGTCTATGGCCGTAAAGTTCGGAGGGTGTTCGGCTGCGAGCTGCATACTCGGTGCGAAACTCTGCGGGCGTGAACCTTCGGGGACAGTCCCTCACGCTGCAATACTCATCATGGGGGACACACTCAAGCTCGCGGAAGCCTATGATGCCGCAATGCCCCCGGAAGTCGGGCGGACGTTCCTGGTCGACACGTTTCACGATGAGTGTGAGGAGGCCCTGAGGCTCGCGCGCTCTATGGGTGAGAGGCTCGGTGCTGTGAGGCTCGACACACCCGGAGAGAGGGGCGGAGTTACGGCGGCACTTGTTCAAGAAATGCGCTACAGGCTCAATCACGAGGGCTTCAACCGCGTCAAGATTGTCGTATCCGGCGGGCTCAACCCCGAACGCATAAAGACTTTGGCGGAAGCTGGAGCGGACATTTTCGGGGTCGGGAGCTACATAGCCCACGCTGTGCCGATGGATATGACTATGGACCTCAAGGAAGTTGCCGGAGTCTCTGTGGCCAAACGCGGCCGCCTCCCCGGTGTACTTGATAACCCGCGCCTTGTTGCGATAAAATAGCTTATTCATGTGAACAAGCCCCCGTTCGCTGATGATTCATACACAGGAGGAAAATCTATTACTATGACGGGCAGCAGCTCATACTTGGCCAAGCCCGGCCAGGTCGAACGAAAATGGTACGTTATTGATGCCGCAGACAGGTCATTAGGCAGAATTGCGGCTGTAGTCTCACGAATACTCACGGGCAAGAACAAGCCCACATACACGCCCCACGTTGACACCGGCGACTACGTTATCGTAATCAACGCGGCAAAAGTCAAGCTCACCGGCAAGAAGGCTTCACAGTCCACGTGGCACTACCACTCAGGGCACCCGGGCGGCTACAAGTCCGCAACTTGGGGAGTCCTGCTCCAGAAGAAGCCAGAAGCCCTGTTCCATCATGTCGTAAAGGGAATGCTCCCCAGAAACCGGCTGAAGTATGCCGCAAAACTCAAAGTCTACGCAGGGTCATCGCACCCGCACGCGGCACAGAACCCCGAGACACTGGAAATCTAGTCAGGAGGAATATTGACATGTCAGACGATAAATACATTTGGGGAACAGGCAGACGTAAGAACGCAGTAGCCCGCGTGAGGATCTGTGCAGGCAACGGCGAAATCAAGATTAACGACAGGAGCGTGGAGGAGTATTTTCCGCGCCTCGTGTGGCAGTCTCAGGTCTACCAGTCGTTGAAGACCGCAGGCGTTGAGGGACGCGTTGACGTTTTCGTGAATGCTTCAGGCGGCGGCCTCACTGGTCAGGCAGGAGCAACGAGAATGGGAATCGCCAGAGCACTCGTGAAGATGAATGAGGACCTCAAACCCGCCCTCAAGAAGGAAGGACTCTTGACCAGAGACCCGAGAATGGTCGAGCGCAAGAAGTTCGGGCAGAAGGGCGCAAGAGGAAAGAGACAGTTCTCAAAGCGTTAGTGTTTCAGGAAGTCAGAATCATTCCCCCAGTCAGAAAACGGCTAGGGGAATTTTTTGTGTGCGCTACTCTGTGGTTAGCGTGGCCTCAAGCTGTGGGTGTGAGGGCGTTGCTGCAAGTTCGGGCTTCTCGTCGGTGAAGACAATATCCGCAAGCATTCCCGTTGGTGCCACGACTGACGCAAGAATCTTCCTTACGTTCTCGTTGGACTGCTCGAGAATCCCGCTCTGTAGTTCATGTTCCTTCACCTTCTCCAAGTCTGCTGTAACTTCCCTGTTCTGGTCCTCAAGTTTTACGCTCGTGAAAATTCCCGCGCTCTGGTCATAGACTTCGTAGCTGTGGATGTCCGGGTATGCGTCGAGAATTTCGCTCTGAGGCAGGGTTATGCGTACCTTGTTGCCCGCGTAAGGCTCGGAGACTTTGGCCTTCGACAGGTCGCAGCCGCATACTATAGTGCCCTCGTACTTGAGCATGAATTTCTTCCTTGTGCCGGGAATATGCACGTTCAGGAAGGGTAATTTCTTGCCCTCAGAGAACATTACGATTGACTGGAAGCGTTCACGTATCGTGGCCAGCTCGCAGACGTTCTGAATCCCGGCTAATATCGTCGAACGCACCGACTCTCTTGGGGCTTTGTCCTTCTTGCGAGTGAATAGCAGGACGTTCACGACTACGGAGACGACCAGAGCGAAGACTATTATTATTGTCGCCGTCAAAATTTTTCAGCCTCCTTGTGATAAATTCAGGCTTATAATAGCATACAGATTCATTCACGAAGAGAGGGCCAGGACAATAGAGAACGCAGAAATCATTACTCACCTAAGAACTTTGGGCCTCGATGCCGGAGCAACACCTGAGGACATACGCACAGCATTTCGGAGGCTGGCGAGGGAACTTCACCCCGACGTAACCGGACAGAAGAGCGACTTTCGGTTCAAGCAGGTTACGGGAGCCTACAACGCCGTCAAGGGCCTCACCGCTGAGGAACTCGACGCACTCACTGCGGACAACCCAGCCTACGAACTCATCAGGGAACACAGACAGCGTGAAGCCGAAGCACGACGGCTCGCCGAAGAAGTAGACGGGATTCTGGACAAGTACGAACGCTCCCTAAAGGACTACTACGCTGCCTCACCGGACACGGGCAACATCGACATCAAGTCCGCAATTTTCCGCATGAAGTCCCGGAACCCAAGAGTCATTCACGCAGTCCTCAAGCACTGTGCTCACTTGGCCAACAGGACGGAATTTCGCACCGCCCTCGCAGGATTCCTGAGCCGCCCGGAAATCGATGAACAGTGTGCGGAAGTTATTGCGTCCCTTCCGTTCGACGACTCCACGCGAAAACTCTTGGCACTGGACTCAGCAAGCAACGCCGAAAATTTGCCCGCAGGCCTGATACTAAGCCTCATAGGGAGGGACCCAGACGTTATCGAGAGCTTTCTTCTGCACATAAGGCCCGAAGACTACGCTGCAGTGTTGAGACGCTGGCCGGCAGGAAGAGCCATGAACTCAAGCGTTGTCCGCAAGCTGTTAGACTCCGACGACGCAAGAGTGTTAGTGCCGTTGTTATCGCTGATTAAGTCATCATTTCCCCAGAGTGCCGCACCCAACAGAAAGAGGCTCTCAGAACTCGAGGGGCATTCTTCGGCAGCGGTCAGAGCTTGGGCAAAGAAGCTAGTGTAATATGCTGGTGTAGTATACTGTGGGAAAATTCACGCTGAGGAGGTATTTATTCATGTTCATGAGAAAAATTCTGTGCTGTCTGCTAATTCTGGCGGCCTCTGCGGCTTTCGGGGACGGTCTGCCCGCACACGTAATGATCGGCAGCGTCAGCAGGTGCACCGGCGGAAATGACTCGGTCTACGTTCAGGAGCAGGAATACATCAACGGTCCCGACGAGAACAGGGACATCTACCCGTCAATAACAGTTCTGGCGCGCGAATGGTCCGACGTTCCCGCCTCAAAGGACACAGTTCCCACAAGACAGCGGGGCTTGATGAATCCCGGTGAACCTGTGGAGATTACCGCGTTCGGCGATACGGTCTACATCAACGAATGGGGAGGCAGCGGCATTTACGCAATGAGGGTCTTTGACGGTGAGGGAGGGTTCATAGCCGGGGACTCCGTGCTGAACCAGACGCACAACCCGATAGCCCTGAAGTTGTCATCGGAGCCTCAGAACTTCTACATTGAGTTTGCCCAAGCCCAAGTGAATTACGACGATGACCCGCTCAACCCGACTCTTGACCCTAACACAAGCCCGCAGTATTGCTACGTCCTCCTGAGCATGACCGCAGGAAGGCCGATCTCTGGCGACTTTGACTAATCACTGAGGGCAGGAGAGATTCACGCCCTCCCGCCCTCTTCACGCTAAGCCTCTTGGGGAATGCTCATCCCGTCCATCACTCCGCGCTTCTGAATCCTTATGGCCAAGTCCTCAGTTAGCCTCTTCATGTCATCAGCAGTCCATTCACGAGACGCACGCCCTTCGGTTACCGCGAGCATTGCCGATTGTGCAGCTTGGGAATCCTGGTCGAACAGCTCCATGTAGCCCCGGTAGAGCCGGTTAATCGTGTTCCTGATGTCCTGAGCTGTCGGGACAATTTCGGCACCGGAGTCGAGCCACCTGCGCAAAGTTCTTCCTGTGTCCTGAGTTATCGTGAAGACCTGACCGTCAAAGAGGCCGGTTCTGTCCTTGCTGATAGTTACTGTGTGGTCCATGCCCAAGTCGAACACTACGGTAAATTCATAGTCCATGCCGTCGCGCTGAACTGGAGCGAGCCCGACTTTGCGAATTTCCGTGCGTCCCCTGTCGTTCTGCGTCTGGAGGTAGTCAGTCTTGCTCCTCATTGTGCCGATTATGTGGCAGCTTGACTCCAGCATCGTCTCTATCAGCCTGTTGTGCATGGGTGTAATTTGCCCCCAAGCCGCGTAAGAATTTCCGCTCTTGCTGCTGCGGGTGAGCTGGTTGTGAACGTCGAGTAGTCCTCCTTCGCCGGCCCAAGCGTGAGAGAGTGAGTCGATGATGAGAACGTCATAGCCTTCCTGTTCTGCCTCATGGATAGCCGCGAGGTATTTCTGGATTGAGTAGGGAGCTGTGAGTGTTTCCACGTCGTAGTCGCACAAGTTGGCGTAGAGGTCTCCTGAGCCGTTTTCGGTGTCGATCATTGCGATTCTTCCGCCGAGTCCCTGAGCGAGGATCAACGCTCCATAAGTTTTGCCGCTGCCTGCGGGGCCGGTGATTGCCAGACGTAATTTGGCTTTGCGTCTTTCTGCTTTCCTGAACATGAGATGAACGCCTCCTGTTAATTATGTGGGAAAATCTGCCATAATGATAACATGAGAGTTTGCAATTTTTCGCTTGTGATAATATAATAGCCCCTGTTGCTTACGACGATATAACGAATCGCTAGCTCAGTCGGTAGAGCACCGGACTTTTAATCCGGGTGTCGCGGGTTCAAGTCCCGCGCGATTCACCACTAATCACGCAAAGGGTCCCATCGTCCAGAGGCCTAGGACACAGCCCTTTCAAGGCTGCGACGCGGGTTCGAATCCCGCTGGGACCGCCATATTTTACCCTAAATCATTATGTTCACACATTATTGACACTCACCAATCGTTCATGGTCAAGGCAGTAATACTCTAGGACTTCCCGGCCCTCACAGCCCGCCCCGACAATTTCGCATTCCGCCAGAACTCCCACACTTCACCCTCACCCCTCACAATCACTCACGGTCAATGCAGTAATACTCTAGGACTTCCCGGCCCTCACAGCCCGCCCCGACAATTTCGCATTCCG
>JAFPZI010000266.1 GCA_017417365.1 Synergistaceae bacterium | reverse complement strand
CAACGGGTTCATTGACATCACAAGCGACCTGCTCAAAGACGGAGACAAAATAGTAGTTGCCGGTGCGCATCTTCTGCATGAGGGCCAAAAGGTGAGAATGTAACCAAGAGTGCAAAAAATTATCCCTCTCCTGAGATTCTTAGGGGAGGGATTTTTTCGTGGCCAATTGAAGCAGCGTCATTTGTTGTGCAGGGTGCTTTGACGGGGGCGGGTGAATATGAAGAATAAAGGGGCCCAAGCCAGATACGAAGACGAGTATTTCTGACGTTCGACTTGGTGTGAGTATTAACGGAAAATGTCAGCCTCCCCCAGTCGATATGGCTTGTGGGGAATGTAAAGAATAGATACTCACACTTAATCTATGTACTGATAGCTACAAGTCATAAATCAATAAGACGAGCCGCGCATACCTCTAGGCAGTCCGGACTAGAAAGAGGCTGAACCCCAAGAGCTTACGTCCTCAACGCCCCTGACCCGAAATCAGGTGCTCTCATGCTTTCAGCCTACACCAATTCTATCACTTCACGTACTCAGAATACACCCTCTTCATCCGCTCTAAGGCCCCGTGAATATATCTCTCAGGACACGCGATATTCCACCTCACGAAGCCCTCACCCTGAGACCCGAAGATATACCCCTCGTCAAAGAATAATCTTGCCTCCTCATGATTTACCCTCTCAAGCTCTCGACACTCAAGGCCAAGCCCCCTCATGTCCAGCCACAAAAGATACGTCCCCTCGAGGTCATGCACCCTCACGCAGGGCAGCTCCACCCTCACGAAGTCCTCAATCGCCCTCCTGTTAGCGTCAATCACACTCAGGCACTCATCAAGCCACAGAGCACAACCCCTATACGCAGCCTCACTGGCAACGTAGCCGAGAATGTTGCACTTAGGGTTAGGGTTCGAACACTTGAGGGAGGCAAAATACTTTTCGCGGAGCTTGGGATTAGGGATGAAGATATTCGAAGTCTGGAGGCCGGCAATGTTGAAAGTCTTGCTCGGTGCAGTAAGTACTAGGCAGTTATCCCGCACTTCATCGCTGAGTGTTGCGAAAACAGTGTGTGAGTGTCCGGGCATGAGCAGGTCAGAGTGAATCTCGTCGGACACAACTAGAACATTATGCTTCAGGCAGATTGACCCGATACGTTCAAGCTCCCCGCGAGTCCAGACTCTGCCGGTTGGGTTGTGAGGGCTGCACAATAGTAGAAGTTTTGTGTTGGGGTCTGAGGCCTTGCGCTCGAAGTCGTCAAAGTCTATTGCGTAAGTCTTGCCGGTGTTGATTAACGGGTTGTCGACGAGGACCCGCCCAGTGAAATTTATTGCCATGTACATAGGGTAATACACTGGAGTCATGAGCATTACGCCTTCTCCTGGACGGGTGAAAGTCTTGACGGCCTCGAAGAATGCATCGACGACCCCGTGTGTGTTGAGTATCCATTCTGGTTTTGCGTCCCAATTGCGGCGGGACTTCATCCACGAACACACCGAGTCTAAATAGCTGTCCGTGGGGTTGGCATAGCCCATAATCGACGAGTCCAGCTCATGCTTTAGGGCCTCGACGATTTCGGGAGCGGTAACGAACTCCATATCTGCTACGGAGAACGGGATAATGTCGTCATTCTCGCTTACTCCGAATTTCAGGAGCTCATCCCATTTGCCGGAGCCGGTGTGAAAACGTTTGTGGGTTGTCGTGAAGTCGTAAGTCATAGTGATTCCTCCTTTAGTCAGGGTATCTTACCATAGCCCGCACCGAATTAATCACCGCGAGAACCATCACTCCCACGTCCGCAAACACCGCCCCCCACATTCCCGCCAAACCAACAGCCCCGAGAACCATGCACAGAACCTTCACTCCCAACGTGAACGCTATATTCTGCCT
>JAFPZI010000265.1 GCA_017417365.1 Synergistaceae bacterium | reverse complement strand
TCCGCAGCAGACGGCCCGATGCCTCAGACTCGTGAACACGTGCTGCTTGCTCGTCAGGTCAACGTTCCTGCAATCGTCGTATTCATGAACAAGACCGACCAGGTTGATGACCCCGAACTGCTTGACCTCGTGGAGATGGAAGTCCGCGAGCTCCTCAACAAGTACGACTTCCCCGGCGACGATACCCCGATTATTCGCGGTTCAGCACTGGAAGTTCTGGAGAAGGGCACGGGCAAGAAGGACGATCCTATCTGCAAGCCGATATTCGACCTGATGGACGCATGCGATAACTTCATTCCTGAGCCTGTCCGCGAAATTGATAAGCCGTTCCTTATGCCGATTGAGGACGTGTTCACGATTTCAGGACGCGGCACAGTTGTTACGGGAAGAGTTGAGCGCGGCACGATCAACGCAGGCGAGCCTGTGGAGATCGTAGGCATGAAGAGAGACACACAGAAGACAGTAGCAACCTCCCTCGAAATGTTCAGGAAGATTCTTGACAGCGCAGAGGCTGGCGATAACGTAGGCGTACTTCTTCGCGGCATCGACAAGGGCGACGTTGAGCGCGGCCAGGTCTTGGCCAAGCCCGGCACAGTTACTCCTCACACGAAGTTCAAGAGCGAGGTTTACGTTCTCAAGAAGGAAGAAGGCGGCCGCCACACACCGTTCTTCGCAGGTTACAAGCCCCAGTTCTACTTCAGGACGACGGACGTTACCGGCAACATCAAGCTTCCTGAGGGAGTCGAAATGGTCATGCCCGGCGACAACGCAACGTTTGAGGTTGAGCTGATTGTGCCCATCGCAATGGAAGAAGGTCTGCGCTTTGCAGTACGTGAGGGCGGCCACACGGTCGGTGCTGGAGTTGTAACCCAGATAATCGAGTAAGCTGGCGAAATCATGGCACGCAAAATCCGCATAAGACTGAAATCATTTGACCACAGGGTGCTCGATACGTCAGCTGCCCAGATAGCGGAAACTGCCCATTCAACTGGTGCGAGGGTTTCAGGACCTATCCCCCTTCCGACGGAGGTAGGGAGGATTACGATCCTGAAATCCCCCCACAAGGACAAGGACGCCCGCGAGCAGTTCGAGATGAGGACTCACAAGAGGTTGATTGATATTATTGACCCGACGCAGAGGACTATGGATGCCTTGATGCAGCTGAACTTAGCATCAGGTGTAGACATACAGATAAAATTCTAGTAAGGAGACACAGTAATTATGTCAATTGGGATTCTGGGGAAGAAACTCGGAATGACACAGATATATGACTCCGAAGGACAGGCCGTAGCTGTTACGGTCGTCCTTGCGGGGCCGTGCTCTGTGGTAGCTCTGAGGACCCCTGAACAGAACGGGTATTCCGCCGTTCTTCTCGGCTTTGGGGCTGTCAAGGCTCACAAGCTGTCCAAACCGCAAAAGGTAATGTTCGAGAAGCTGAAGCTCGAGCCAAAGAAGACACTTCGGGAATTTAGACTCGATGACGTGAAGGGCTATGAAGTCGGCCAAGAGATCAAGGCAGACCTGTTCGAGGCCGGAGAGAAGATCAACGTGAAGGGTATCTCCAAAGGTAAGGGCTTCGCGGGCGTAATCAAGCGTCATCATTTCGGAGGCCAGCAGTTCAGTCATGGTACATCGGTCGAGCACAGGCACGGAGGTTCCAGCGGTGCAATCTCGTATCCCGGCCGCGTATTTCCCGGCAAGAGGATGCCCGGACACATGGGGAGCGAGAAAGTTACGGTGAAGAATCTCACAGTCATGGCCGTTGACGTTGAGAACAATCTCGTTCTGCTGAAAGGTGCAGTACCAGGCGCGAAAAACAGCCTGCTCGCCCTCTACAAGAAAGCCTAAGGAGGGAAAGATACTATGCCGTTCGTAAAAGTATACGAGTTCAGCGGACAGAGAGCCGGAGAAATGGAAGTTCCGGCAGAAATTTTTGACGTGCCTGTACACATGGCCGCGATTCATCAGGTGGTCGTGGCTCACTTGGCCAATTGCCGTCAGGGTACAGCCAGCACGAAGACGCGCGGGGATGTTTCCGGCGGAGGCAAGAAGCCTTGGAGGCAGAAGCACACCGGCCGCTCTCGTCAGGGAAGCACGAGGTCGCCTATCTGGGTGCACGGCGGAGTCGCTCATGGTCCGCACCCCAGGGACTACCACCAGAAGGTCAACCGCAAGGTCAGGCAGTTAGCGTTGAAGTGCGTGTTGTCCGACAAGGTTCGCGAGGACCTGCTGGCAGTGGTGAAGGGGTTTGACGCTATCGAGAAGCCTTCGACTAAGGCGGTCAAGAACTTATTGATTGCTCTCGGTGCAGGAAAGACCCTCATCATCTACCACAATAACGCACTGAACGTAACTAAATCGGTGAGCAACCTGCCCGGGGCTAAGTGCATCAATGTCGCGAGCATTAATGTTTATGACATTCTGAACGCCAAGAACCTGATAGTAACTCCCGAAGTTGTCGCGAAAATTGAGGAGGTATATTCGAGATGAATCTAACTGCTCATGACATAATCATACGCCCGATAATCACGGAGAAATCAAGCTCATTGATGGCACTGAACAAATACACCTTCGAGGTACACAAGGACGCGAACAAGATTCAGATCCGCAGGGCCGTCGAGGAAGTCTTCAACGTCAAAGTTGAGGGTGTGAACACGATGAACATCAAGGGCAAAATGCGCCGGCGCGGAATGACTAAGGGCTACACCCGCTCGTGGAAGAAAGCAATAGTGTCCCTGAAGCCTGACCAGCATATCGAGTTCTTCGAGGGCGCGTCGATTTAACACAGGAGATTAGCAGAGAATGTCAATTAAACAATTCAAGCCGTATACTCCCGCCCGCCGTCATATGTCGATTCAGGGGCGCGAGGACATTACGGCAGACAAACCGGAACGCTCATTAGTTGTCCATCTCCGCAAGCATGGGGGCCGCAACAACACCGGCCGAATCACCATGCGTCATATCGGGGGCGGCCACAGGAGAGCATACCGAATCATAGATTTCAAGCGCGAGAAGATCGGAGTTCCCGGAAAGGTAGCAACGATTGAGTACGATCCCAACCGCAATGCCAGAATCGCACTGATTCATTACGTTGACGGCGAGAAGCGTTACATCATTCAGCCCAAGGGACTCAACGTCGGCGACATGATTTACTCAGGGCCCGAGAGCGATATTACTCCCGGCAACGCGTTAAAGCTGAAGGATATTCCCGTCGGTACTGTTATTCACAATATCGAGATGCAACCCGGACACGGTGCAAAGCTCGTGAGGTCAGCAGGGACGAGTGCCCAGCTCATGTCGAAAGAGGGCAAGTATGCCTATATCAGGATGCCCAGCGGAGAACTGCGCCTAATCCTTCTTGAGTGCATGGCCACAGTAGGTCAGGTCGGCAATGAGGACTACGACAATATTTCTTGGGGCAAGGCCGGGAAAACCCGCTGGAAGGGTCGCAGGCCCCACGTTCGCGGAATGGTCATGAACCCCGTAGACCACCCGATGGGCGGCGGTGAAGGCAAGAGCAAGAGCAACAAGCACCCCGTATCGCCTTGGGGAACTCCTGCGAAGGGCTACAGGACCCGCAAGAAGAAGGCCTCTGACCGTCTGATTATCCGCAGGCGTTATGCTAAGTAAAGGAGCTGAAGAATAAATGCGCTCGACGAAAAAAGGGCCTTTTGTTGAACAGAGGCTCCTCAAGAGAATAGAAGATATGAACGTCTCAGGTGCCAAGAAAGTAGTCAAAACTTGGTCAAGGCGTTCAACCGTAGTGCCTCAGATGATCGGGCACACAATCGCCGTACACAATGGGAGAATGCATCTGCCCGTGTACATAAGCGAGAACATGGTGGGTCATAAGCTGGGTGAATTTGCTCCGACGAGGAAGTTCGGGCATCACGCCGGACAGGACAAGAAGGGTAAATAGTCATGCCAGAGATAAAGACAGCAACAGCTAAGACCCTCAACGCAAGGATTTCGCCGTATAAGGTCCGCCAGGTGTTGGAGCTTATTCGCGGCAAGAGTGCAGAAAGGGCCGCAGTGATTCTGAAGTTCAGCGACAAGAAGGCAGCGCGGTTAATACTGAAGGTGCTTAACAGTGCTATGGCGAACGCTGAGCATAATTACGGGATGGATCTCGACAAGCTCTATGTCCACGAGGCCTATGCAGGACAGGGGCCCATGATGAAGAGGTTCAGGCCGGTATCAATGGGGCGTGCTCATCCTTACGTGCACAAGACTTCACACGTAACGATAACGCTCGGCGAACGTCAGTAGGAGGATATATATTCATAATGGGACAGAAAGTTCACCCAGTAGGCTACCGTCTCGGAGTATCCAGCGAATGGCAGGCCAGATGGTACGCCGACAAGAAGAATTACGCAAAGAAGTTACACGAGGACATCAAGCTGCGTAAGTACATAATGAAGAAGTGGGAGGGCGCAGGCATCTCACGCATAGAGATTGAGCGCGTCGGGCCTGTTGTCCGCTTCACGATTCACACGGCACGTCCCGGTGTAGTGATCGGCAAGGGCGGCAACGAGATTCAGAACATCAAGAATGAGCTTCAGACCATCACCGGCGGCAAGGTCATGGTAAACGTTCACGAGATAAAGAATCCCGACGTTGAGGCTCAGTTAGTGGCCGAGAACATCGCCAGCTCCCTCGAACGCCGAGTATCGTTCAGGAGGGCCATGAAGCAGGCTATTTTCCGTGCGACTAAGGCAGGCGTTAAGGGAATCAAGGCACAGGTTGCAGGCAGACTCGGCGGTGCAGAAATTGCCCGTACAGAGTGGTACAACGAAGGCCAGCTCCCATTGTCGACGATTAAGGCAGATATTGACTACGGGTTCTCTGAGGCCGTAACAATGTATGGAGTAATCGGCTGCAAGGTATGGATTTACCGCGACCGCAAGAACGAGAAGGCAGCAGCACCGGCACGCCCGGCACGCAGCAGGCCGGCTAACAAGGGGGCGTAATCCATTATGTTAATGCCAAGCCGAGTAAAGTACCGCAAGTCCCACAGGTCTCCGCTCAGGGGGATTTCCAAAGGCGGCACGACTATAGCCTTCGGGGACTATGGGATTCAGGCCCTCGAGAATGTATGGCTCACAGCTCGTCAGATTGAGGCGACTCGTGTAGCTATTTCCCGTAAGATGAAGAAGGGCGGAAAGATATGGATTCGCGTGTTCCCTGACAGACCTTACACAAAGAAGCCCCTTGAGACTCGTATGGGTAAGGGAAAGGGTGCGCCTGAGTTCTGGGTCGCCGCAGTCAAGAGAGGCCGCGTACTGTTCGAGTTCTCTGGAATCACTGAGGACCTCGCACAGGAAGCCTTCAGGACGGCAAGCCACAAACTGCCCGTGAAGGTTCGCATGATCACCGCGGGCGCAGAATAGGAGTGATTAGCCTGATGGACGCGAGCGTAAAGCCGGCCAAGCTCAGAGAACTGACGAGCGAAGAGATAGCCGGAAAGATTAAGGAATACAAGACAGAGCTGTTCAACCTGCGTTTTCAGAATGCTGTCGGGCACCTGAAGAATACCAGCCGTATACGTGAGGTCAAGAAGACTATAGCGCGGCTGTTGACGATAGCGACTGAACGCGAGAAGACAGTTGCGGAAAAGGAAGCAGAGAATGCCTAGCAAAGTTAGAACGGGTATAGTCGTCAGCAACAAGATGGACAAGACGATAATTGTCCGCGTTGAGAGGATGGCCGAGCACCCGCTGTACGGAAAGAGAATCAAGCGCGCAAAGAAGTACGCAGTCCACGACGCAGAGAACACATGCAGGATGGGCGATGAAGTGCGTATCCGTGAGACGAGGCCTCTGAGCAAGACCAAACGCTGGGAGCTTGTGGAGGTTACACGCCGTGCTCCTGTGTTCGGAGCTGACGAGTCTCTGGAGGCAGTATCAGAGGAGGTTCAGGAGTAAATGATTCAGCTAACTACAGTTCTGAACGTCGCTGATAACTCGGGAGCAAGAAAGTTGTTCTGCATTCAGGTAATGGGCGGAAGCAAGAGACGTTACGGAACAATCGGGGACGTTATCGTGGCCTCAGTGCGCGAGGCTATCCCCAACAGCAATATTCCTAAGGGAAGCGTGGTCAAGGCCGTAATAGTCCGCACGAAGAAGGAGATCCGCCGCCGTGATGGGACGTACGTCAGGTTTGACGACAATGCAGCAGTGTTGATTGACGCTAATGGTGAACCCAGAGGGACGAGAATTTTCGGGCCCGTCGGCCGTGAACTGAGAGCAAAGAAGTACATGCGCATCTTGTCGCTTGCTCCTGAAGTCGTATAGGAGAGTTAGTCATGACAGTAAGATTAAGGAAGAATGACCGCGTGAAGGTTATCACCGGCAAGGACAAGGGCAAAGAGGGCAAGATTATCCGCCGCATTCCCGAGAGAGATCTCGTAGTGGTCGAGGGCGTAAACATGGTGTCCCGCCACGTGAGGCCGAACCAGAACAACCCCCAGTCAGGGATAATTAAGCAGGAGTCGCCGATTTATGCCAGCAAGGTTATGCTTGTTTGCCCTCAGTGCGGAAAAGCTACAAGGGTTGGTGCTTCATTCCTCGAGAACGGCAAGAAGGTTCGCGTGTGCAAGAAGTGCGGAGAAATCATCGACAGAGGAGGACTCTAAACTATGGCAATCACACCGAGAATGCTCGAGAAGTACAAGAATGATGTAGCTCCGGCACTGTTACGTGATTTCGGCTACAAGAACGTTATGCAGCTGCCCAAGATTGAGAAGGTCGTTGTGAACATAGGCGTTGGTGATGCGAAGCTGGACATAAAGTTTATGGACGCGGCAATCAATGAGCTTAGGGCAATAACGGGACAGCAGCCCCTGCTTAAGAGAGCGAAGAAGTCAATAGCAGGCTTCAAGGTCAGGCAGAACATGCCCGTAGCCTGTGCAGTAACGCTCCGGGGCGCGAAGATGTGGGAGTTCCTCGACAGGTTAATATCGCTGGCACTTCCCGGCATCAAGGACTTTCAGGGAATATCACGCAAAGGGTTCGACGGGCGCGGGAATTACAATCTCGGTCTCCGTGAGCAGCTGATCTTCCCGGAAATTAGCTATGACAAAGTTATTAGGTCCCGCGGTATGAACGTCTCTATAGTTACTTCGGCAAAGACTGATGAAGAAGCCTTTGCTCTGCTCAAGGGACTCGGTATGCCGTTCAGGACAGGCAATCAGGGGGTATAAGGTAACAAAATGGCACGTAAAGCGTTAAGGAACAAGGCAAAGCTCACCCCCAAGTTCAGCACCAGACAGCACAATAGATGCCCGTTATGCGGCCGTATTCATGGCTACATCAGGATGTTCGACATGTGCAGGTGCTGCTTCAGGAAGATGGCACGTGAAGGTGTATTCCCCGGTGTCGTCAAGTCGAGCTGGTAGGGGGTAGGTTAAGTTGTACGTTAATGACCCTGTAGCGGATATGCTCACAAGGATTCGCAATGCCAACATGATTTATGCGGAGAGCGTTGACGTTCCTTCGAGCAAGATGAAATTAGCCCTCGCAAGAATCCTCAAGGATGAGGGCTATATCAAGAATTTCAGGATGATAACCGATCCCGATAAGCCTTATGCTGAGATAAGAATCTATCTCTCATACGGTGCGAACAGGGAGAGAGTCATTCAGGGACTTCGGAGAATCAGCAAGCCCGGCAGAAGAATTTACGTCGGACGCGACAAGTTACCCATCGTTATGGGCGGACTCGGCCTCGCTGTTCTCTCAACGTCGAAGGGACTCAAGACCGGCGCGGAAGCCAACAAACTTGGTCTCGGCGGAGAAGTCCTCTGCTATGTCTGGTAGGAGGTAGTAATCATGTCTCGTATTGGACGCAAAGCAGTAGAGATAGCCAAAGGTGCCAGCGTTGAACTCAAGGGCAATGATATAGTCGTCAAGGGCCCTAAGGGTGAACTTCACGCGAAGCTCATGCCCGGAATCGTTGTGGACATTGACGGAGGCCTTGTGAAAGTCTCACGCACCAACGAGGAGAAGCAGACCAGAGCTTGGCACGGAATGACCAGAGCGTTAATCGCCAATATGGTTACTGGAGTTACGTCGGGTTTCTCCAAGACAATGGAGATCGTCGGCGTAGGTTGGAGGGCAGCTCTTCAGGGCAAGAAGCTCGTGATGAATCTCGGCTACTCACACCCGATAGAGTTCACGCCCCCCGAAGGAATCGAGATCGTTGTGGAGAACCCCATCAAGTTTCAGGTCAAGGGAATTGACAAGGAATTAGTGGGCCAGACCTGCGCACTGATTAAGAAGTTCAGACCGCCTGAGCCTTATCACGGAAAGGGTATCAAGTTCGAGAATGAATACATCATCCGCAAGGCCGGTAAGACTGGGGCGAAGTAAACAACCATGAAGAAGAGAAGCAGAAATGATATGCGCGTAATCAGGCATGAACGCCTCCGCAGGACACTTTCAGGCACGGCAGAGAAGCCCCGCCTTTGTGTGTTCAGGAGCCTGAAGAATATTTACGTTCAGGTAGTCGACGACGAGAAGGGCCACACGATAGCAGCAGCCTCAACTCTGGACAAGGCACTACAGCCGGAGCTTAAGGGACACTGCAACATCGAGGCCGCAAAAGTCATCGGCAAAGCAATAGCCGAACGTGCGAAGGCTAAGGGAATAAGCACCGTAGTCTTTGACCGCGGGGGTCATGCCTATCACGGAAAAGTAATGGCAGTAGCAGATGCCGCAAGAGAAGGAGGGCTTGTGTTCTAAATGCCCAGAAGAATAGAGACAGAGGCCGTAGAGTTCCAGGAGCGCGTGGTCGCAATCAACAGGGTCAGCAAGGTCGTCAAGGGCGGTAAAAGATTCCGCTTTGCAGTGCTTGTTGTCGTAGGTGATGGCATCTCGCAGGTAGGAACGGGAATCGGCAAGGCTAAGGAGATCGCCGAGGCAGTCCGCAAAGGTATCGAGAAGGCCAAGAAGAATATGGTAGACGTCCGCCACGCAGACAACACGATACCTCACCCCGTAGTCGGCGAGTTCGGAGCGGCAAGAGTCCTCCTCAAGCCCGCCCCCGAAGGTACTGGAGTTATTGCCGGCGGTGTCGTCCGTGCGATTATGGAGCTTGGCGGAGTGAAGGACGTTGTTACGAAGGTTACCGGCAGAACGTCGAACGCAATCAACGTAGCACACGCCACCCTTGAGGCCATCAAGATAACGAGGACTGAGGCCGAAATCATGAAGCTGCGCGGGCTCATGGGCGAGGAAGCCTCAACGGACGAAGCTGCTGAACAGGCAGTAATCGGGGAGTGATTCACATGGCAAAGATTAGAGCGAAGTGGGTCAAGAGCGCGATATGTTTCCCCGAGAGGCAGAAGCGCACGATTAAGGCACTCGGCTTCAAGAAGCTGAACTCTGAAGTAGAACATGACGACACGCCCCAGATTCGGGGACTGATTGAGCATGTCCGCCACTTGGTTACATGGGAGGTAGTGGAATGATTACGCTAAACGATTTGCACCCGGCGGAAGGTTCAACCCACAAGGCCAAGAGGCTTGGTCAGGGTCCCGGGAGCGGCAAGGGCAAGACAGCCGGTAAAGGCCACAAGGGAGACAAGGCCAGGACAGGCGGAGGAGTCAGGCCCGGTTTTGAGGGAGGCCAGATGCCCCTCACCAGGAGGACGCCTAAGCGAGGGTTCAACAATTACAGGTTCGCAAAAGTCTTCCAGCCGGTGAATCTCGACGTTCTCGCGGAAAAGTTCGACGCAGGTGCGGAAATCGACGCTGAAGCCATGTACGCCGCAAGAGTCATCCGCAAGAAGGATATACCCGTGAAAGTCTTGGCCAGAGGAGAACTCAGCAAGGCCCTCAAGATCAAAGCGGGTGCGTTCAGTGCAGAGGCCGCCAAGAAAATCGAAGCTGCCGGCGGTTCTCACGAGGTAGTGTAAATGTTCGGGTCTCTTGGCGATATTTTCAGACTGCCGGATCTGAAGCGGAGAATATTCTTCACGCTGTTCATACTGTTCATCTTCAGGCTTGGGGCGTATATCCCAAGTCCTGGAGTTGACCGCGCGGCTATGGCCAACCTGTTTGCGTCTGGCGGCGGAATTATGGACTTCCTGAACTTGTTCTCGGGCGGTGCTCTGAGCAGGTTCGGAATATTTTCGCTGGGTGTCGCTCCCTACATCAACTCAAGCATAGTCATGCAGCTGCTCGTGGTGATTTTCCCCTACCTTGAGAAGTTGCAGAAGGACTCTGCTGACGGCCACAAGAAGATTACCCAGTGGACCCGCTATGGTGCGGTAGTGTTCGCAGTTGTTCAGGCAATCGGTATGACTGCTTGGCTCGGCGGTCTCGGAATAATGCAGGGCGGATTCTTTGACTGGCTGTTGGTCGTGATTACGTTGGTCGCTGGGTCTGTTGCTGTCATGTGGCTTGGCGAGGAGCTTACGGATCACGGAATCGGCAACGGAATATCTCTGCTGATTTTCGCGGGTATCGTCGCCAGAATCCCTGAAGCAATCCTCCAGACTTGGAGCATGGTGCGCTTGGGGTCATTGAGCGTTATCGGGTTATTGCTTGGAATCGTCCTGATGGTCGTAGTTGTTGCGGGTTGTATCCTGCTTCAGGAGGGCCAGAGGAGATTACCAGTGCAGTACGCTAAAAGGGTAGTCGGCAATAAGATTTACGGCGGTCAGAGCACATTTATTCCGCTGAAGGTCAATCAGGCAGGAGTCATCCCGATAATTTTCGCCAGCTCCCTGCTGATATTCCCCTACACGATAGCTAATTACTTCAGTGAAAGTTCTGTGGGAAGGTTCTTCAGCGCGTTATTTGCCCCGAACAGCTTCGTTTATCTCGTGCTGTATGTGGCGTTGATAATATTCTTCTCGTACTTCTACACTGCCGTTGTGTTCAACCCGACCGACATCGCCAACAACATGAAGAAATACGGCGGGTTCATTCTCGGCATAAGGCCGGGCCAGCCCACGTCAGACTACATAACCAGAGTAATGGAGCGCATAACTCTCGGCGGTGCGGTGTTCCTCGCGGTCATAGCGTTAATCCCAAACGTAATGTCTTCAGTTCTCGGTGTCAACAGCTTCTACTTCGGGGGCACTGCGGTGCTTATCGTCGTAGGTGTTGCTATGGACACGATTAACCAGATTGAGGCACAGCTCCTTATGCGCCACTATGACGGAATCATCAGGAAGTCCGGCGGCGGCAAAGGCCTTCTGAGGGGTTAACCATGAAGTTAGTATTGTTAGGTGCGCCCGGGGCAGGTAAAGGTACTCAGGCGGTTTTCCTCAAGGACAAGCACGGATTAGCACACATATCAACCGGCGACATTCTCAGGCAGAACCTCAAGGACGGTACGGAACTCGGACTTGAGGCCAAGAAATACATGGACGCAGGCGAATTAGTGCCCGATGAGCTCGTCATGAAGATGATGGAGGGGAAATTAGCGTCCCTTCCCAAAGAGCAGGGCTTCATGCTTGACGGCTTCCCAAGAACTGTCAGGCAGGCCGAATTTCTCGCGGGCATCACCGACATTGACGGCGTAATCATGTTCAAGGTCAGTGATGACGACATCGTGAAGAGGCTCATGAACCGAGCTGTTTGCCGTTCGTGCGGTGCAATCACCACGTGGGACAACGACAAGTGCCCGTCATGCGGAGGAGAGCTCTACAGGAGGGCCGACGACAACGAGGAGACCATCAGGAGCCGCCTCAAGGTGTTTCACGAGCAGACTGAAGCCCTGATAGAGTACTACAGGGCCAAGAAGTTACTGCTTGAGGTCGACGCTACCGGGATGCCGGAAGAAATTTTCGCCCGGGTGCTTGAACTGCTGGAATCATGATAACCTTCAAGACCCGCGAAGAAATTGAGCTTATGAGAATCGCAGGACGTGTTACGGCTGAAGTGCTCGACATAATGCGCGAGGCCGTCCGTCCTGGAATCTCTACGGGAGAACTCGACAGGCTCGCAGAAGAACATATCCGCGCCAATAACGGAATCCCTGCGTTCAAGAATTACCGCCCAAGCTCCAACATGACACCCTTCCCCGGGACTATCTGCGCAAGTATCAATGACGAGATAGTTCACGGAATCCCCAAGTTCAGCCGGATTCTCGAGGAGGGCGACATAATCAGCGTGGACGTGGGTGCTTACGTCAACGGTTACTGCGGAGACGCGGCATGCACTTACCCCGTAGGAGCAATCAGTGAGGAACGTATGAAGCTCCTGAAGGCCACAGAAGAGTCGCTGAACCGGGCAATAGCTCAGGCGGTCGCCGGACACACTCTCGGGGACATCGGGCACGCTGTAGAGAGCTACGTTAAGCCTCTCGGGTACGGAGTCGTCCGGGACTACACCGGGCACGGTATCGGCAGGAAGATGCATGAGGCACCCCAGATTCCGAACTTCGGCAAGGCTGGGCAGGGTATGACGCTCAAGGCTGGCATGACTGTAGCCATTGAGCCTATGATTATGTCCGGGCGCGAGGCTGTTCGTGTCGGGGCTAACGGCTGGACAGTGCTGACAGTTGACGGCTCTGATGCAGCCCATTTTGAGCGTTCGGTTGCAGTTCTTGAGGACGGGCCGGAGATTTTGACGAAGTGGCAGAGTTTTCTGTAGCACAAATCGTAATCTCAAGGCAGGGCAAGGACTCGGGATTGGTCTACGTGGTGTCGGGAGTTGACCCGGACGGAAGAGTGAGAGTCATCCGGCCGGAGAAGTACAACGTTACTCACCCGAAGGCCAAGAACCCCAAGCACTTGCAGCCGACGAACAAGCGCGCTGAGAATCTGACAGACTACATAAAGGCAGGTAAAGACATTGACGCGGGATATTTTCACAGGAGCGTAGGAATTAATGGCGAATAATTCCGGCAAAGAGGACGTAATCGAGGTCAAGGGCATAATTTCCGAGCCTCTGCCCAATGCAATGTTCAGGGTAGAACTTGAGAACGGGCACAGGGTGCTGGCACATGTCAGCGGAAAGATGAGGATGCACTTCATCAGGATTCTTCCGTGTGATAAGGTGCTTGTAGAGATTTCCCCGTACGATTTGACGCGGGGCAGAATAATTTATCGCTATAAATAACAAGGTGGTAATAGACAATGAAAGTAGGGCCGTCAGTAAAGCCTATTTGTGAATTTTGCAGGGTAATCCGCCGTCATGGAGTTGTGCGAGTAATCTGCAGCCGCAACCCAAGACACAAACAGCGTCAGGGAGTCAGGAGGTAATCAGCTAAATGGCAAGAATAGCAGGAGTAGATCTGCCCAGAGACAAGCGGGTAGAGATCGGTTTGACGTATATATTCGGGATAGGCCTCAAGACCTCCCAGAAGATTCTGGCGGCGACGGGCGTGAATCCTGATACGAGGGTCAAGGACCTCAGCGAGGCCGACGCACAGAAGCTCCGCCGTGAGATCGAGGACAACCACAAGGTAGAAGGCGACCTCCGGCGCGAAATCTCGATGAACATCAAGAGATTGATAGACATCGGGTGCTACAGGGGACAGCGGCACAGGCTCGGGCTTCCTGTCAGGGGTCAGCGCACTAAGACTAACGCAAGGACTCGCAAAGGACCGAGAAGGACAGTTGCGAACAAGAAGGTTGCGACAAAGTAGGAGGTAAACTGAGTTGGCAAAGAGAACAGCGCAGGCCCGCAAAGGCAAGAGGCGCGAGAAGAAGAATATTAATTACGGAGTTGCGCACATATATTCCACGTTCAACAACACGATTCTGTGCATAAGCGACAGAGGCGGGAACATCATTACTTGGGCATCCGGCGGAAATGTCGGCTTCAAGGGTGCGAGGAAATCAACTCCGTTTGCGGCGCAGATAGCTGCCCAGCAGGTCGCCAAAGGTGCTCAGGACCAGGGAGTCCAGGAGATTGACGTTGTGGTCAAAGGCCCCGGGCCCGGACGTGAGAGCGCAATAAGGGCGTTGCAGGCAGCGGGGCTTCAGGTGAACCTCATCAAGGACGCTACACCGATTCCCCACAACGGCTGCAGACCCCCGAAGAGACGCAGAGTCTAAATTTTCGTTCGTGAAGGAGATCCTGAAATTTGGAGAACACAAAGTTTGAAGTATTCATTGACGAGAAATCTCAGGATTACGGAAGATTCTTTCTTGAGCCTCTCGAACGCGGTTACGGCGACACTCTTGGTAATGCCTTGAGGCGGTTGCTGCTCTCGTCCATAAGGGGAGCTGCCGTTACTGCCGTGAAGATTGAAGGGGTATTGCACGAGTTCAGCACCATCAAGGGAATCCGTGAGGACGTGATAGAGATTCTCGCGAACTTCAAGCACATACCAATCAAGGCCAAGACTGAGAAGAGCGCGGTCAATGAGGACGGCTTCAAGATTATCACGCTGGACTCTGACGACCTGCCGAAGGACTTTTTCACCCGCGAAGTGAACCCCGGAGTCATCACGGCTAAAGACATGCCTTGGGATAACGACTTCGAGTTCTGCGGGGACGGAGTGTTATGCACACTTGAGCCGGGCTCACATCTGCTCATGGAAATTTATGTAGAGCAGGGAGTCGGCTACCTCTCGGCTGAACGTGAGAGGCCCTCACAGCCTCCCCTGCCGATTGACGCAATGTTGGCTGATGCGATATTCTCGCCGGTCAAGCGCGTCAACTACACGATAAAGCCGGCCAGAGTCGGTCAGAGCATAGACTACGAGCAGCTTATTCTTGAGGTCTGGACGAACGGTGCAGTTACTCCGGAAGAAGCCGTAGTTGAGGCCGCGACTATTGCACAGAACTATTTTGGGCAGATAGCCTCGACGGTCAACACAGCTCCTCAGAAGCCCAAGCCCGACGAAGTTCCTGAACAGCCGGTGCAGGGTGAACCTGAGCCGGACGACGAGGACATTGAGCAGCTCTCTCACCCGATTCATGAGCTGGAACTCTCAATCAGGAGCGAGAATTGTCTCCTTAGGGGCGGGATTCAGACGGTCGGTGAACTTCTCCAGAGGACCCGCGATGACCTGCTCAAGATTCGCAATCTCGGCAAGAAGTCCCTCACAGAAATTGAGGACAGGTTATTAGTATTGGGCTATGCACTCAGCAAACCTCAGCCGGCATCAGCCAAGACTAAGGCCGCAAAGACTGAGGGAGCAGAGCCGGAGACCAAGCCGGAAGAATCAGACACTAAGCCGGAACAGGAGGTGTAATGACAGTTGAGACATAACGTAGACCACAGGACATTAGGACGCTACGGCAGCCACAGAAGATTAATGCTCGCGAACATGGCAGCAAGCCTCTTCCTGAAGGGCAGCATCACCACGACGGTAACGAGGGCCAAAGAACTCCGCCGCGTGGCCGAAAAGCTCATCACCAGAGCAAGGGGCGGGAGCGTTCATGACATCCGCGTAGTTTTCTCGAAGATGCCCCACAAAGAGGCAGCAACAAAGTTGTTCCAGGAAATAGCACCTAAGTACAAGACTTTTGACAAGGGAGGCTACACTAGAATCGTGAAGCTGGGTGCCCGCAAAGGCGACGGCTCTCCGATGGCAGTGATTGAACTTGTTGAGCGCACAGAAGAACAGAAATAATGATACCCCGTTAATCGAGGTTAAATCGGTTTCGTTCACATATGATGCCAAGAATACGGGACGTGCATTAAACCGCGTCTCGTTTTTTGTAGCCGCTGGTGAACGTGTAGCTATTCTCGGCCACAACGGGAGCGGGAAATCAACATTGGCGAAAATTCTCGCGGGGCTTCAGAGTCCTACGGAGGGCGTGTGTTTGGTCAAGGGCAAGGACATAGAGTTTATGGACTTCCGGGAATTGCGCAGGACCGTCGGCATAGTCTTTCAGGACCCGGAGAACCAGATAGTTGCGGCGATGGTTGAGGACGACGCAGCTTTTGCACCGGAGAATCAGGGGCTGCCTTCGGGCGAAATTCAGGCAAGAGTGGACTCAGTGCTGGAACGCGTGAACCTGACCCACAAGCAGGGAGCCTCAGTGTCCGCGCTGTCTGGAGGTGAGAAGCAGAGACTCGCGCTCGCCGGGGTCTTGGCCGCAAGTCCTGAGTGCATAATTCTCGATGAGGCTACGGCAATGCTCGATGCCATAAGCCGCCACAGAATCGAGAGCGTTTTACGGGAACTTCACGCGGCAGGTATGACGATAATTCAGATCACCCACCAGATAGAGGCAGAGAACTTTGACGACATAGAGCGGGTGATTGTGCTATCTCATGGCAGCGTAAAGTGGGAGGGCAGGACCCGGGACTTCTGGGACATGAGCGAAGAATTAGGCTTTGAGCTTCCCGAAGAGTTCAAGTTCAGGAGGTACTGCGAGGCTCACGGCTTGAACTTCCCGGACAGCTTCATTAACTCACTCCCCAAAGCAGAACTGGCACATCACGATTATTCCGCGCACCCGGCCAAGTTCGAGCTTAAGGGGTTATCGTTCAGGTACAGCGAGGAGAATTACGCATTGAGGGACATGAACGCAGAGATTTTTTCTGGGGAATGGCTCTCGATAATCGGCAGGACTGGCAGCGGAAAATCTACGTTGGTCCAGCACTTGAACGCACTCTACAAGATTCAGGAGGGCAGGATAATTTTCGAGGGCTCGGACATTCCTCAAAAGGGCGAGGGAGTCTACACGCTCCGGCAGAAAGTCGGCCTAGTCTTCCAACACCCGGAGGACCAATTGTTCTCGCCCACTGTCCGTGAAGAATTAGCGTTTGCCCCAAAGAACGCAGGCTTCAGGGGCCAAGAACTAGAAGAGGCCGTGCTCTATGGGCTTGAGTGTTCTGGACTCTCTCGTGAGTTCCTCGACAGGAGCCCAATAGCGTTATCGGGCGGTGAACGCAGGCTCGTTGCGATTGCGTCGGTGCTCTCGGCTCGTCCTGAATGCGTGGTGCTCGATGAACCTTTGGCGGGGCTAGATGCTTCGTACCAGCGGAAGATTCTTGCGATGCTCGGCCGTCTCAGGGATGAGGGCAGGACAATAATCACGATACTTCACGACCTCAAGACCGCACTGAACTTCAGCGACAGAATACTAATCCTCCGGGACGGCGCGTGTGTTCGTGAGGGCAGGCCGCAAGAAGTCATTGATACCCTCATGAATACTCTTGAGCCTGAGACTTGGCCGGACGTTATGAGGATTTCTGCGGCAATCAGAAGGCTTAATCCGTCGTTCCCATTGCTGTATAACTATCAGGAGCTGATAACATGTATTTAGCGAACGTAAATTTCGGTCAGTACATACCGACGGGGTCATTCATCCACAAACTTGACCCGCGAGCAAAGTTATTCTCCCTCCTGTTCATAATTTCCGCGATATTCCCCGCAAAAAATATACTCACTCTGGGATTCTGGGTCGTGCTGCTGGCAGTCGTTGTGAGGGTGTCGCGAATCTCTTGGGCCGTCGTGCTGAGGGCTTCGAGGCCGGTAATGTTCCTAGTGATGTTCACGTTCATCTTCAACCTGATAGCTGCGTCGTGGAGGGGGAATTTCGCTGGTGGGTTGTACTCTGCGGTGTTCACGGCCTCGCGCTTGATGGTGCTGATGATGTTTGCCGTAATGCTCCCGTTGACTACGGCACCTCTGGAGCTCGCTGACGGTCTAGATGCCCTGCTCTCACCGCTGGAACGTATAGGCTTCCCCGCACACGAGAGCGCAATGATGATCGGGATGGCGTTACGGTTTATCCCGTTGTTGATGCAGGAGACCGACAAGATAATTCGCGCACAGGTCTCACGTGGTGCGAGGCTGGACCAGGGAAATATCTTCCAGAGGGTGAAAGCGTTCATGCCGGTGCTGATTCCGCTGTTCATAATAATCTTCAGGAGGGCGGACGAAATCGCTGTGGCTATGGAGGCCCGGGGCTATGAGGGCGGTAAGGGCAGGACCAGACGCAGGCCGCTCGTGTGGAAAGTTACCGACAGCGTGATACTGTGCGTGTGTGCGGTAATGTCGCTGGGGCTGTTGATGCTTTAGGAGGTAAGGAATGAAGTATGAACAGGTACGTAAAGATTTTGTGTGCGGTCGTGGTTCTCGTCTGCTGTGCTGTGTGCTTGAGGGGGCCGGCAGCTCGTGTACTGAGGCATTTCGGGATAATCAAATCCTACTACGAGAAAAAGTTAGGAGAGTTTAGAGCCATGACGAGACGCACAGGCGGCATAGTTTTTCTCGGGGACAGCATAACGGATTTTCTCGACTTTGACGAGTTCCTTCCGGCCCATCACGTAATCAACAGGGGCATAGCCGGAGATACTACACATGGAGTCCTCTACAGGCTCGGTGAAGTTATCTCGCTGAGGCCAAGAAAGTTATTCATCCTGATCGGCACAAACGATATACCCCACAAGCTCGACACACTCGGGAACATAAGGGAGATAGTTTCACGCCTCCGTGAGGGCACGCCGGAGACGAAAATTTACCTACAGAGCATTTTCCCCACAAGCTACATGCACGACAGGCCCAACCCAAAGATTATGGCACTCAACGAGGGAATCAAGTCCATTGCTTCGGAGGCAGGGTGTGAGTACCTGAACGTTTACCCGAAGATGTTGGACTCTGACGGCAATTTGGCAGACGAGTACACTACTGACGGTCTGCACTTGAGCCGTGCGGGTTATGCCGTGTGGATGGATTTCGTTGCGCCATACCTGAACGAATGAACTTCGCCGCAAGAATCAGCTACATCGGCAAGAATTATTCAGGCTGGCAGGTTCAGCCCGACGCTGTGAGCGTTCAGGAAGTCCTAGAAGGAGTCCTCGCAAAAATCTCCGGCTCACCAGTCCGAATCACTGGTGCAGGCAGGACAGATAAGGGCGTAAACGCTTGGGGGCAGGTAGCGTCTTTCAGCTTGGCCAAGTCCATAGAGCCGGACAAACTTAGACTCGCTATGAACTTCTACCTTCCGGAAGATATTCGGGTCATGGATATTTTCCCCGTCAACAGCAACTTCAACGCTAGGAGGTCCGCACTTTCCCGCGAATACAGGTACTTCATCTATCACGGGTGGGTGTGTCCCCCTGTGCTGAATGATTATGTCTGGTGGCGGAAGGGCAAAGGGTGGAACATTGACGCGGCTCGTGAGGCCTGCAGAATGATTCAGGGGCGGCACAACTTCCGGGCGTTCTGCCGTGCGGGGGAATGTCCAGATGACCCCTTCAGGACGATTGACTCGGTGCGACTCAGGACTCACGGCCAGCTCTCAATCATCACGGTAAAAGCTCAGTCGTTCCTGACTAACATGGTGAGAATCATCGTCGGCAACGTCACTGCTGTTGCTCTGGGCAAAGAGTCCCTCTCGTGGCTCGGGGGGCTCCTCGAGGGCGGGGAACGCGGGGAGTCTGCTATGACCGTACCGGCTTGCGGGCTGTGGTTCTGGAGGGTAAACTATGGCCTAAAGGAGGCAGTGAACCATGAAGAATTACGACCTTGAACGTTTTCTGCGGGAACAAGAATACGATTACGATACAGCTTTGGACGAAATCCGGGCAGGGCACAAGCAAAGCCACTGGATATGGTATATTTTTCCGCAGTTGAGGGGCTTGGGCAGGAGCTATAACTCCGAGTTTTTCGGCATTGAGGATATTGACGAGGCAAGAGCGTACCTTCAGCACCCAGTGTTAGGCGCGCATCTCAGGGAGATTACGGAAGCGTTGCTTGGCCTTGAGGTGTCTGACCCGGAAAAAGTCATGGGAGGCTCCATTGACAGTGTGAAGCTGAACTCATGCATGACCCTCTTCGCTCACATCTCGGAGGAAGGCTCAATCTTCCACAGGGTGCTAGATAAATTCTTCGGAGGCCAGCAGGACTCTCATACCCTCTCAATGCTCCAGCAAGAGTAATCACACTCACCTTTTCACGAAAATCTGCACGTTGTACAATTCCTCCAATCCGTAAAGTTTTAGGAGGAATTTTTGTTATGAACTTATGCACAAACACTTACCGGCATGGGCGGCCTTCTCTGGCAGTGCTCGTTCTGTGTGCCGGAATGTTACTCTTCTGCTCCATGTCCTACGCTGAACAGTGGCAGCTTGGCGAAACCCGTGAAGTTCCCGGAGGTTACACTGTCGACGGCACTAATTACCCCCTCATCAAGGGGACTTTCCGTTTCCCTTCTGCGGCTGAGAGCAACGATGTCAAATTCGACGTAACAGCAGCATTCTTCTACTCCGACGGCTTTTTTGCGGAAGACCCATGCAAGTACAACCCTCACCTAGCAGCTGCCTCAATGTGTATGGCTATGGCGGGCTTCTATTCCAACGAGGGCGGGACAGGCAGAAACGCTGACTACTCCCACAAGAACAAGAACTCTATCCAGTTCCTGAAGGATATTGGCTGCTCCGACATCCGCACAAACATTTACAACACCATCCGCCCTCTTACCGACAGCATAGGCCTAACTATCGGCAGTAAGAAGCTGGCTTCAGGGAAAACTCTTCTCGCCGTCTCACTGCGGGGTGCCAACTATGAGCGTGAATGGGCGAGCAACTTCACTCTTGGCCAAGCATCTGACCATAACGGCGAAGGTCAGGGATTCGCAGAAGCAGCAGATTTGGTCGTTCAAGAGATCCAGAACTACATATCTTCACACCTCAACAGCGATAATTACGGGGATATTGTCTTCTGGGTTGCCGGCTATTCCCGCGGGGGAGCTGCTGCAAACCTCACGGCTAAACGTCTCGTGGATATGTGTTACAGCAAGGGCATCACCAATCCGCAAATTTTCGCCTACTGTCTTGAGGCACCACAGGGAGGAGCCGCAAGCGCAGAACTTCCGGGCGCAAACTACAACTGCATTCACAACATCATTAATCCTGACGATCTGGTCCCGAAACTTTTTCCGAGCTACATGGCCTTCAAGCGTTACGGTGTTGACCACTACATACCCGGCACTGAGGCTGGCGAAATCTCCAACGGCAGCGATAACACCTTCTCAAGAACAGCTGTCGATAAGTCCGTCATGCTCCGGCACTTGAAGGCGGTCAATGAGTCCGCAGACTCCTCACACCTCAAGGAGCAGGTACCGGCTTACGGGCTGAACATAACCCTTCTTAACCAAGAGCTTACTCAGGCGGGAGCAGACAGCTACACGTCGGGAGATTTTACCGGCTTGTTTGCTATCGGCTTGCACCTCTACAGCAAGTACAGTAACAGCCTTGACCTTCTCGTCCCAACAAGGCAAAGCGTGTGGGTGAATGACTTCTGCGATGACTTCGTGGGCACCCTTCAGAGCTGGTTGACTCTTACCCGCAGCGTCTACACAGGGGGGCGTGAAATGGTACTTGTTGACGGCAAAGAGTCCGTAGTGAGTTACGGCAGCGTTCAGCAGGCAGCACGGGACTTCATGACTCTCTTCAACGACTTTCCTCCCGACGAACGCGAAGAGTTCAGCAAACGTATAACCGACTGGTTTACGGGAGATTTGCTCGGCACTCTGGATTTAGTCGCGAACTTCTGCAACGCTCTCGGCGACTACCACACATACTCCAGCGGCAAGAAGAACATGGTCAAGAATAAGCTGATTGAGTGGCTCAAGGGCAGCAAATGTTTTGACGCACTGAGCCTGACTGATGCGGAGAAAGACAGAATGCTTGATTACGATTTGAGGACGCTGATAGATTTGCTGATGACGTACTTATCACAGGATTACCGGCACCCAATGTACGGTGTTGAGGGTCTGGCGCAATTTTTGACCCTCCTGTCCTCTGTGGATACTGTGAGGCTGAATCACTACCCTGAAGTTATGATGGCGTGGCTCCGAGCTCAGGACTCATTCTACGCAGACGAGACCGAAAGAGTTACGCGAGCCGGGAGCTCTTCCGTGTGGGCTTCGGAAGATTTGAGTGATGACGTTCGGTCAGAAGAGCGAGTGCTGGCAGGGTGTGTTCCCGTTGACGACATTACCGCAGCTCACGGGGCGGACTACATTTCGCTTCTGCCGACGAAGACATATATCGAGTACACAAACGGCGATTTTGATGAAGCTAGCATAACTTGGGACACTGTGAACTATCTGCGCAGCTACTACGACGAGGACAAAGCGGACATTGACGAGTACGGGGAGTTTGCCGGCTGGACAGTGATTAGCGGGGACTCTCACTCTGAGGCGGCGCACTTCTACGTGTTCACGGGAAGAGTGAATGTACCGGCCGGAGTGAGTGTACTTGACCAGACTGACGCAGAAGTGAGCGTGAGTGTGTTCGTTGCTGGACTGCCTAAGATGGATGCTCCGAGCTGCTTGCTGCCTGACGGGAATTATATCGGGTCTATCACAGTATCTCTCGACTGCAGGGAGGAAGCGGAGATATATTACTCGGTCAACGGTGCGGAGTTTGTGCAATACACCGGCCCCTTCACGCTTAGTGTTGGGGAGGCTGTCTATGAGGACTACTACGTGATAGCCTACACCAAAGCCAGCGG
>JAFPZI010000264.1 GCA_017417365.1 Synergistaceae bacterium | reverse complement strand
TTCATCGTCCTTCCCCGCCGGTCCCCGTGAATCACCCGCCCAATAATGAAGTACGGGTAACCCAGAATTTCTCATGCCTCCCTGAATTTGCCGAGCTGAACGAGATTCCTGACGTTTGAGCTGGAGAATTTAGCCTTGTCAATCAGGGCCAAGACGAATATTTTGCTCAATCCCTCATGCTGTGCGATTCTTGCGAGGTAGTCAGCACTCCCCGCGCGGTTATGCCCGAAGTGAAAATCTTCACCCATCACTAGACCGTCAACCCTGAACTTTTCACGTATCAGCCTCCAGAACTGCAAAGGCGTTAAGTTCTTCAGGGCCTCGTTGAACTCCAGAATATACATGTTCGGGATTTCGAGAAGTCTGCGGATAAATTCACGTTCCCTCAGAGTGAAGAGTGAATGCGCCTGCCCGTTAATGTACTCCGAAGGGTGAGGGTAGAACGTAACAACCCCCCAGCCGTCAGAACTGCTATAAGTCCGGCACAGGTCCAGAAGAGCAGCGTGGCCCCTGTGAAAGCCGTCGAATGAGCCTATCGTGATAATCATTTGGGCACAATCACCACCGGCCTGACGTAATCATACCCCGCATAAGTCCCGAAGCCCAAAAACTCTTCACCCTCAACGCAAATGTTATCCTTCATTACGGTTACTCCCCTGTGAAGCCCTTCCGCCTGGCTCAGCAAAATACTCATGCCGTTTGTGAAAGTCTTAGCGTCCCGGCTCGAGACACTTATTCGCTCGTAGTTCTTGGCCAGTTCAGAGAGTGATACCGGCCGGAAGTCTTGAGCCTCTATGCTGTCAGCGTCAGTGAGTGAGAATTTGCCGACGGATATTCTCGTGAGGCTCTTGACGTGGGCACCGCAACCAAGAATCACGCCCAAATCATGAGCCAGACTGCGAATATACGTCCCACGACCGCAGGAGACCTCAAGAGTAATTGCACCCTCAAGAATGCCCGTCAACCTGTCGATCCTCCTGAAGAACACCGGCCTTTCACGGGTCTTCACGTCCTGCCCCGAACGTGCGAGTTTGTGCGCAGGTACACCATCAATCTTCACGGCACTAATCGCCGGAGGACTCTGCAGCCTCACTCCCGAAAACTTGTACAATGCGTCGTCTATTGCCTTGACCGTGAGAAATTCCGTAGAGTGTTCTGCCAGAACTTCGCCGGAATAGTCGTAGGTGTCCGTCTCAATCCCGAACTGAATAACTGTCCTGTAGACTTTCGGCAGGGACATAACGTATTCGCACAGCCTCGAAGCCTGCCCCGCCAAGAGCACTAGCAATCCCGACGCTGTGGAGTCCAGAGTCCCGGCGTGTCCAACCTTGAGGCCCCCAAGAGATTTGCGGACGACTGCCACACACTGGGTGCTCCTGATGCCTACGGGCTTATTGATGAGGATTAAGGCATTCATGATACTTGCTGAGGATTAACGCCTCAACCCTCCCTATACATTCCTCTAGAGGCCCGTCCAGCGTCGCCCCCGAAGCTCGTTCATGGCCGCCACCGCCGAGAAGACGCGCGATTACCCCCGCACCGACCGCACTACCTCCCCGTGAACGGAAACTCGCACGAACCTTCCCGCCCGGGTACTCAGTCAGGGTTACGGCCAACATCACACCACGAAGGCTCATCAACGATGCCGGTAATCCTTCGGTCTCCGTGAGGTCAGCTCCGGTCTCCGCGAAGTCCTCAAGAGTCAGGTACGTCAACGCAAAAGTTTCACCCTCACCGAAATTCCTCACTCTTGACATAGCTTTTCCCCACAGGTGAAAGCCGGCAATTGACTTGTTCTGGGTGATTAGGTCGGTCATTCTCGCGGGTTCAGCACCAAGTGTGATTAACTCTGCAGCTATTCTGTGGGTCAAAGGCGACGTGTTCGAGTACGAGAAGCCCCCCGAGTCCGTGAATAATCCCGTGTAGAGGCTCTCTGCTATGGTCTGTGTGAGTGTCCAGCCTCCAGCCTTGAGAATCCTATAGAGCAATTCACACGTTGAGGATGCCCGCCCGTCCACGCAGTTCACCCGCGCAAATTGCGAATTGTCCTCGTGGTGGTCGATGTTGATGGCGTTTATGTTGCGTGAGGGGTCAAAACCCTTTACGCTCCGTACCTCGTTGGCGCAGTCAAGAAACACGTACAGGACTCCGGCCTCGTCGAACGCATGACTCTCGGCGCGGACGTGTTCCCTGAAGTGCGGAAGGTAGGCGTAACCTTCGGGTAATTTCCCGTCTGGGCTGTACCACTTCACCGAATGTCCCGAGATAATTCCCGCCTCATAGAGGGCATTCGCGCTCCCTAACGCGTCCCCGTCGGCCTTCTGGTGAGTGAAGATACACCATTCGTGATTGGCCCTGAGTGTCTCGGAGGCCCGAATAAGTTCATCATTCGTCAACTTCTTCACCCCCTGAGCCGTCCCTATAGTTGCTGCTGAATCCCAAACTGTCCAGAATCGCGTCTATCTTTGCGCCGTAATCCTCGCTGGTGTCAATAACGAACTCTAGCTCAGGGACACGCCGTAATCTTATCGTCTGGCCAAGCATCCCCCTCACTGCCCCCTTAATCTCGTTAAGGTCCTTGAGAATACCCGGCCTCTTCCGTGCCTCGAGTGCTGTGAAGTAAACTTTTGCCCTCTCCAAGTCTTTACTGCACTCAACGCCAGTGATAATTATGCTCTTGACGCTGGATTTCTTCACCCTGCTCTCAAAGATTAACGCTAACTCCCTCTGAAGCTGCTTGTTAATCCGGGACATTCTTAGATTGCTCATGATTCCTGCACCACCGTATACAGCACTAAATCTTGCCCGCCTGTGTTGATAATCGTGTGGCTTGAACCTTTCGGGCAGTAATGACACACTCCCGGCCTCAACAGCTCTTCAACACCGTCGCACACTGCCTTTCCTGTGCCGGAGACCACAAAATTTATGTCGTTGCCGTTGCCCTGAACGTGAAGCCCTATCGATGAGCCTGGCTCAATCCTGCTCACTATTACCTTCCCTGACGAGTTCATGAACATTTTTGCGGCAACTCGCCCTGTGCCTCCGTTCATGCCCTCAAAAACTCTTTCGTTCTGGCTGTTGAAGTCTATCAGCATTTACAGTGTACGCTTCTCCTCTATCACGTCATAGACCTCGAGAATGTCCCCCTCCTCGAAATCTTGATACCCCTCAAGAGAAATCCCGCAGTCCATTCCGGCTTTGAGCTCCCTAGCTTCGTCCTTGAGGTGCCGGAGCGTGGCTATCTTCCCGTCCCAAATCACGATACCATCACGGATTACTCGAACCTTCGCAGTCCTCCTCACTAGGCCTTTGGTTACGTGGGAACCTGCAATCTTGCCGACCTTAGGGACCCTGAAAATCTGCCGAATCTCAACCTCACCTAGCGAGTCCTCACGCAATACAGGCTTAAGCAGACCGCTCATGGCTGCCTTCACGTCGTCGATAACGTCATAG
>JAFPZI010000263.1 GCA_017417365.1 Synergistaceae bacterium | reverse complement strand
AACTCCCCGGGACTGCTGGTAGGCTATCATGTCGGCTTCAGCGGTGTTGAGTTCCTGCTGTGCCTGCAACAGCTGATTCTCGAAAAAGGCCCTCTTCTGCTGGGCATCACTGATTGAGAGTTCCTGTAACTTCTTCTGCAGCTCGGCAACAAACGCGTTGGCTATGTCCGCTGCCCTCTGCGGGTCCTTGTGCAGGAATGCCACGCTGATTATTCCGCTCTTGGTGTCCTCTTCGGCCTCGAGATTCCTGATTGTGGCCTCACGCGCCCTCAAGCGAATATCCTGCTCGTATTCCTCCATAAGGTTGAACTTGTCGATTATCGCATCAACAACTGAGTCCCCCTGAAGAACTCCTATCATCATTTGTCCGCTCGTGGCTGTGCTCGGGAGCCCCACAAGGTCAGCTATTCCCCCAAGCTGTGAGAGAAGTCCGCCCCCTCTTCCTCCCTGCGGCGGGAGAAACCTGCATTCAGCCCTGTAGATGAACGGCGAGAAGAACGCATAAGCCAGAGCAAGCCCCCCCAATATGACCATCAGGAAGAATATCAGCCCCCTCCTGCCCCATATTATGTTAAAGATGTCGAGCAAAGATAATTCCCGCTCGTCTTCCTCTTCGTACGGCAATGTGAATCAATCCTTTCGTGAAATTTTGTGTGATTATAGCATTACAGCTCATACAGCACCCTAATACATGCGTCGCTCAGGGCCTTTAGGCTCGACACCTGATGTTCATACGGCAGCCCCGAAGCCTCATAGGCTAACGGCAATTCTGTACACCCCATAGTTACCGGCACATCACGTTCTCCCCAAAGTTCCTGCACAACCTCGCGCATGAGTTCTCCGGCCATCTTCAGGTCCCCGCCCTTCACCAGACGCACGCACCTCTGCACCTTGTCCTGCTGTGATTGCGTGGGCTTCAGGAAGTGATAGCGCATTTTCTCCGCACACATTGGGTAGATCAGGCTCTTCTGTGTCCCGTCGGTCGCCAATAACCACGAACAATTCCCCTGACTCAGTTCCCGGGCGGCCTCAACCGTAGCTTCAACGATATGCACCAGAGGCACCGGCAATTCTTCCCTGAACCTGTCGATGAAGTAGTGAGCTGTGTTGCACGGAACGGCCAATACGTCAGCACCCCACTCGGCGAGCGCGAAAAGATTCTTCCGTATCACCGGCAATGGGTCAGGGCCAAGTCCCATAAGTCCGTCGCTCCTGTCGGGTGTTGCAGGGTCTGAGAGCATGATTATCTTCGGGTGTTCCGAGTCGTCGTGTGCTGGGCAGTCCCTAGCTAATATCCTCAAGAACTCCGCACAGGCAGCAGGGCCCATTCCTCCGAGAACTCCTAACGTTTTTTCTGGACGGTCAAGCATAATTATTCAGCCTCCTTCAGCGTGATATGTTCCGTAATAGATTGTCAATGTTCGTCTCAATCCTGCCTAGATAGTCCCTGAACGCGTCCCGTTCCTTCTCCGTCAGGCACGAGAAAGCGTCGTCCGTCCCCTCGCTCTGGAACTCTAAGGCCTTCCCCCTCTCAGTCAGATAGATATTCACTGCCCTCTTGTCGGTAGGGTCATGCTTCCTGATGATTAATCCGCTGGTCTCGAGTTTGCCGAGATGGGTGCTGGCACATTGTGAGGAAATAGCCGCCTTGACTATCAAATCTTTCTGGCTGATGTTGCCGGTCTCGCGGAGAATTAGGAGAAGTTTTCCCTGACCCTCATTGGGATTCAGCACGGTTTCTCCAGGTTTGAGCTTCTTTCTGCCGTAATTCTTGAGCTTCCTGCTGACACTCTCAAAGAGTTCCGAGAGGCCGAGAAGATTCTCATCCGTCATAAATCATCACCTCCTGCGATAATAAGATATTTTACTAAATGAGCCGGTCATAATATAGAGAGGGCAAATCGATTTGTCAACGAAAATTTCAGCTTGCTTATAACGACGAAAGAGCTAAAATTCTACTCATACTACACACTTTCAGAAGGGAGAAATATATTAATGTATTCGTTTTTGGGCGGCCTAGTGATTCTTGTACTTGGCTACTGCATTTACGGCGCAATAGTCGATAAGATTTTTGCTCCTACCGACAAACCTACTCCGTGCGTGGTTCATCCCGACGGCGTTGACTTCGTACCCATAACCCCGGGGCGTGCGTTCCTGATTCAGCTCCTGAACATTGCGGGTCTTGGGCCTATATTCGGAGCTTTGACCGGAGCAATCTGGGGGCCTCAGGTCTACTTATGGATAGTGTTCGGGACAATCTTCGCCGGAGCAGTTCATGACTACCTTGTGGGGATGCTCTCTGTTAGGAATGACGGTGCGAGCGTCTCGGAGATTACGGGAAAATACTTGGGGGGCTTCATGCTTCAGGTTATGAGGCTGTTCTCTGTCGTGCTGCTCGTGATGGTCGGAGTAGTCTTCATGGTCGGACCTGCCGGACTTCTCGCGCTCATGCTCACTCAGGGCACAAGCGGTGCTGTTGTTGCGGCCTCGAGTGCTCCTGCAATGTTCATGGGCTACGGTGCTGCTGACTGGACGAAGATCCTCACCGTCATTATTCTGGTCTATTACTTCCTTGCTACACTTCTTCCTATTGATAAGGTCATCGGCAAAATTTATCCTGTGTT
>JAFPZI010000262.1 GCA_017417365.1 Synergistaceae bacterium | reverse complement strand
TTGCGGGCCGTGTCTCGGGGGGTACATGGGGATTCTTGCGGAGGGTGAACGCTGTGTGTCGACGACCAACCGTAACTTTGTCGGCAGGATGGGCCATGTGAAGAGCGAAGTATATCTGGCTTCACCGGCAGTAGCTGCGGCTTCAGGCATAACCGGCCACATCACACACCCCAGCGAGCTGGGCCTTTAAGTTTGCCAGAGGAGGTAATGTAGAATGGCAGTTGCACACAAATACGGCGACCACGTGGACACTGACGTAATAATCCCGGCGCGATACTTGGCCAGCCAGGACGAGAAGGAATTAGCTTCCCACTGCATGGAGGACATAGACTCAGACTTTCACGCGAAGGCCAAGACGGGAGATATTATTGTTGCCGGCTTGAACTTCGGGTGCGGGTCATCGAGGGAACATGCACCAGTGGCGATTAAGGCATCAGGGATTTCTTGCGTGATAGCGAAGAGTTTTGCGAGGATATTCTACCGTAACGCGATAAATATCGGGCTCGCGATTCTTGAGTGTCCTGAAGCTGCGGAGGGAATTTCTGACGGCGACAAGGTCAGCGTGGATTTCGGGACGGGGTTAATCACGGACGAGACTACGGGCAAAACGTATCATGCTGAACCGTTCCCGGAGTTTATTCGGCAGATGATAGCGGACGGGGGGTTAATGGCCTCCCTGAAGAAAGCCAAGCAGTAGCACACAAAAAAGCTCCCCCGAAGGTTTTAGCTTTCAGGGGAGTATATTAATCTGTACTCTGTCTACCTCATGGCTCGCAAAAGCATAGATTTGGCTTCGCTTGAACGGCTTGGATTATAATCACCGAAGTCTACGCAGTCTAAAGCTGTTGCTCTGTCAGAATTTCTCGCAAAAACATTCGCTCCAAGATCAATGAGAAGCCTTACTACTCCGGGATTAGGATTACTTGCGGCAGCCATCATCAAAGGAGTATTGCCGAACATGTTTGTGTGGTTTATATTTGCACCTGCACTCACGAGATCTCGTACTATTGCAGGGTTAGGATCCGACCTTGAAGCAAGTAACAGCGCAGTAGTGCCGTATGAATCTGTTGCATTTACATCAGCTCCGGCTCTAATTAATGCACCTATGACTTCATTGCTTGCACGATGGTCTGAAGCCGCCATTAATACGGTCTGGCCATTCTCATCTGTTGCGGTTAGCTCTGCTCCGGCAGCTATGAGGGCTTTAACTTCACGTACTGTTGTCCCTCTTTTCACAGCTCTGAACAAATCATCTGTCGCGCTCATAAATTTTGTGCTCCTTCCTTAGTCGATAATCTTCACTATGCTTTCAGGATTTCCGCGAGAAACAGACTGCTCCAGCACATCGCGTACATAATCCCCTCCGCATTCCTCAGCTAAAGCATCCGCAATTGCCTTTATTACCCCTAATCTGCGTTCAGATTCAGCGTCATTACTGGGTTCTAAGGCTACCTGCAACGCTAACTGCAACATAGGAAGCACTGCCCCTGTATGCACGAGGTCTGAGTCAGTCCTCAACCCAGCAATTATGCTCCTCATTTGTTCGGGAGTAGTCTCTTGTGATTCGGCAGCATGGAGAAATTCGTGTGTTTTGTCTCCTAGTTTCATTGACTTTATTACCTCCTCAGTCTGTGGTGATCTCATTTGCATTTGACATTCAGAAAGAATTTTTGCATATAACTATTAACGCCCTGTGCATCCATGTGGCATAATTGCTACATATAAACAGGACTTCACGCCTATATGCTTCCACATAATTTTTTCACAGTGTATTCATCAACCGCTTGTGATAATATTTCCCCATCAACAGACATCAATAACAAAGGAGCATAATTAATGAAGAAAGTAGCAGTAATTCCCGGAGACGGCATAGGTCCCGAAGTCATCGGAGCGGCTCTTGAGGTCCTGAAGAAAGCTGCACCCGGAGCGTTCGAGTTCCAGAGCGTGGCAATGGGCGGCAACGCTATCGACAAGTACGGCGAACCCCTCCCAGCTGAGAGCCTCAAGACCTGTCAGGAGGCTGACGCTACGTTGCTCGGAGCTGTCGGCGGTCCAAAGTGGGATAACGTCCCCCCGGAAATCCGCCCCGAACGAGGACTATTGGGTGTCCGCAAAGGCCTAAAGGTTTTCGCGAATATCCGTCCCGCCAAGATTTTTGCTCCCCTAGCTTCGGCCTGCCCGTTACGCAAGGACATTGCCGACAAGGGTATAGACTTCGTGATAATCCGTGAGCTTACGGGAGGAATATACTTCGGCAAGCACGAGGCCTTCACCACTCCCGACGGCGAAAAGGCAGCCCGTGATGTCATGGAGTACACCGAGCACGAGATTCGTCGGATAGCTCACGTGGGCTTCAAGGCGGCAATGGGCCGGAGAAAGATAGTAACTTCCGTCGACAAGGCTAATATCCTGACGAGTTCGAGGCTCTGGCGTGAGGTCGTCGAGGACGTTGCGAAGGAGTACCCTGAAGTGAAGCTGAACCACCTCTACGTGGATAATGCGTCAATGCAGCTGATTCGTGTTCCGAGTGAGTTCGACGTGATAGTTACTGAGAATACGTTCGGTGATATTCTCTCGGACGAGGCGAGCCAGATTGTCGGGTCAATCGGAATGATTCCCAGCGCGAGTCTCGGCGACAACAATCGGGGACTCTATGAGCCTATTCACGGTTCCGCGCCGGACATTGCCGGACAGGACAAGGCCAACCCAATCGGGACGATACTTTGCGGGGCAATGATGTTGCGGTATTCGTTCGGGATGAACTCTGAGGCGGACAGGATAGAGCGTGCTGTTGATGAGGTGCTCAATGACGGTCTGAGGACTGGAGATATTTTCACAGGCTCGGAGGGCACGAAGTTAATCACCGGCTCCCAGATGAAGGACGCAATCTTGGCCAAACTCTAGAGGCACAAACGCTCCCCAGATTCCTGAATCAGGGGAGTAATTTTTATGTGGTAGTGTAAAATATTCAGCAAATTTCTATTCTCATGAAAGGATTTGTGAATATTTTGAGCCTCGTACTATTCAACGACCTCACCCGCAAGAAAGAGCCGTTCACACCAATAACGCCCGGACAAGTCAGCTTCTACTCATGCGGACCAACTGTGTATGACTATTTCCACATCGGCAACGCTAGACCCTTCATTGTGTTCGACGTCCTCAGAAGGTGGCTCGAAC
>JAFPZI010000023.1 GCA_017417365.1 Synergistaceae bacterium | reverse complement strand
GTCATTATCGGGAGCTCGTGTGCCTGGAAAATATCTCTGGCCTTCTCGCGGCTGATTCTGGCCTTGATGTCGTACTCGTAACCGCCCTGCCGGAATTTCCCTGCGTCCCTGCCGATAAGATAGCCCCTGACGATTGCGGCCAAGTCCGAAATGTTCAGGCCCAAAGGTGCGAGCCTCCAGCGGATCGGACTCACCTCAAGTTCCGGCTTGCCCATCTCCATCTCTATCTTGAGGTCGCGGATTCCGGGAATGACCCTGCCCTTTGCTCGAATCTCCTCAGCAATCGTGTATAACTGGTTCAAGTCTTGGCCCTTCACCTGAATCTCTATTGGGTTGCCGAACCCCGAACGAGTCGCAGCTATTGACACATCGACTCCCGGAAGCTGACTCAGCCACGGACGAATCTTGTCGGCAAGCGATTCTGTTGCGGGCCTGCCGGGGTCATCGGTCATGTACAACGCTATTTGTGCCTCACTGATTGAGTTACTCCGCATTGAGCTCGCGACCGTCGAGACAACGTTACGGATATACTTTCTCTCAGGAAGTGTGTTGATGTAGTCCTCGACCTTGTAGACCAAATCCGCAGTCTTGTGAATCGATGCGTTGTTGTCGAGAGTGAGAGTTATTCTCACCGTCCCGTCATCCATTGAGGGCGTGAACTGAGTACCTATGAAGCCTCCGAGCTTTAGTGAACCGTAAGTAGCGAGCACAGTGAAAAGTATCGTGAGCATTGGGAACCTCATAGCCACGTGAAGAATTATGAAGAATAAGTCCCTGAAGCCGTCAAATATCCAGTTCCACCAGCCGGTAAGAATTTTCCCGATTAACGGAAGCTCTGCGGAGTCTCCCTTCTGCTTCTTGATTCGTGCGGCTAGGCAGGGAGTTACCGCCATCGTTACCCACAGGGAGAAGGCAGTAGCGTAGACAATCGTAACCGCGTAAGGCTTGAGGAACTGACCTGCTATCGTGCTCATCAACGCAACCGGCATGAAGACCCCCAAGTTCGTTAGGACTCCGGCCAAGACAGACATAGAGATTTCCACCGTGCCCTCCTCTGCGGCCGCAAACGGCTCGTAACCCATATCACGGAACCTGTAAATGTTCTGGATTATCAATATTGCGTTCATTACCAGCGTACCCATCGACAACGCAAGCCCAAGAGTGCTCATGAGGTTTAACGTGTAGCCGTGAATCTGGAGGGGAACGAACGTAGCCGCAAACGCCACAGGCATAGAGAAGGCCACGATGAATGTCGCCGAGAACCTCCCCAAGAACAGGTAGATCACTAACGCTGTGAGAGCTATACCGATTGCAGTATCACGAATGATGTTCTTGACCGCAGACTCAACGAAGCCGGTATCATCGTAAGTGTATTCGTACGTGAAGTCCGGGTAATCCCTCATTGTTCGGGCCATGAGACGCTTAATCTGCCGGCCTGCCTCGACAACGTCAGCGTTTGAACGGGGGCTGATTCTGAGCTGGACCACCGGGTGTCCGTCAGCACGGGCCATACTCCGCTGGTCCTCCTCACCGTCAACGACTTCACCGAGCATTGAGAGCCTCACGGGCTGTCCGTTGGGTGTGGGGATGAGTATATCCTCGAGCTGTTCTACCTCGTTGAACTCACCCATGAGCCTTAACGACACTTCGTCCTGCCTCTGAGTGATGTAGCCTGACGGTGTGGTCTGGTTGTTGGCCGCAACGACAGCGCAGACCTGCATGTAGGTTATTCCGTAATCGCTGAGTGCGGCAGGGTCAAGGTTGATGTGAATCTCCCTGTCCCGTCCGCCGGTAACGTCAACGCGTCCGACACCTTCGACCCTGGCTACGACGGGCTGAATCCTGTCCTCAATCATCTTCTTAGCGGTCTTCTCGGGCAATGGTGAGGTGAACGACACTATCAGGAAGGGCTGTGCGCTGATGTCGAACTTGCTGGCCACTGGTTCGTCAGCGTCTTCGGGGAGGTCGGGTATCTTGGCCTTAACCTTGTTGTTCACGTCGACTAGTGCAAGGTCGGGATTAGTGCCGGACTCCATTTCTACGGCTACCATAGATATTCCCTCGAGTGAGTAAGTCGTGATTGAGTGGAGGTTCTCGAGGTCGGCTAATGCGTCCTCAAGGGGTTTGCTGATTAACTGTTCGATTTCGTTGGGGCCTGCTCCTGTGTAGGTTGTTCGGACAAGGACGAAGGGTAGTTCAACGTCTGGGTAGAGGGTAACGCCTAATGTGAAATAGCTAGAGATTCCGAGAAGTATCCAGATAACAACAGAACACCCCGTAAAGACGGGATGCGTGATGCAGAACTTTATGAAGCCGCGCATAAATTAGCCCTCATTGGAGTCGTCGTTAGTGTTTGTTCCTGCGAGCCCGAGATTTCTGGTGATTGCTGCACCGTCATAGAGCACACGATTTCCGCTGATGATTAACGAGTCGCCGGGTTTGAGGCCGGAAGTAACTACGACCCTTCCGTCGCGGCCTTCACCTGTGGTAATGGCAGTGAGCTTGGCCTTGCTGCCGTCCGCGAGGTAGACCGACTGAGTTGACCCGCGATAAAGCACGACGTTCGAGGGGATTACTACGACGTTGAGCTGACTGCTGACCATGAAGCGTCCCTCTACGTAAGTTCCCGGCAGAATCCCGGAGTTCTCTGGCAGTCCAACAACTACGGGGTAGAGTCCCGAACCTGCTTGGGCTTCTGGGCTGATTCTCTTGACGAACCCAATGTGTTTCTTGCCGTCAACGTAAATTTCTACGGGTGTTGCTCGGGTAATCTTGGCAATATCCTTCTTGGACACCATCATTTCGGCTTCCATTTCCTTCGGGTCAACGATTGAGAGCAGGACTTTTCCGGCCTCCGCGATTTCTCCGGGCTCAACGTTGCGTGCGGAGACTATACCGCTGATGCTGGCCTTGAGGCTTGTGCGCTGGAGGGTTGACTGTGAGGACTTGAGGGCGGCTTCTGCGGACTTGAGGCGGGCATAAGCTGCGTCTACCTCACTCTGGGAAATTCCTCCCTTAGCGTTTAACTGCCTGAGCCTGTCGTAATTGAGCTTGGCTTCATCGTAGGCTGTCTTGCCGGACTGGACTTGGGCACCTCTTGCAGCTTCCTGAAGGGTGATGAGGGTTTGGCCGGCTCTTACGGGGCTGCCTACGTCTACGGTTACGCTCTTGACGATTTCGCGCTCGTAGGTCGTGATGTTCTGAGTGTGTGCGCTCTTGGCCTGGCCGTAATAGCTCCTCCACGTCTCCCAATTGGTGGTGGTTACGGTTTGTGTCTCGACGGGGTAAACGGTAACGGTTTCAGTCTCTAGTGAGCGGAGGTTAGCTGCTGCCTGAGCCAATTTGCCTCTGACCTGAGTACTGACGAGAAAGCCGACCCCGACGAGTAATAATATCCATAAAAGTATGCGTATACGAGTGAAGAACTTTATCATTAAGTGAACCGCCTCCGTAAAAATATATAGGTATGTTTGCGAAATCGAATTATAGCATAGTGATACAACGTGGAGATATTATGAACAGTGAATTAGTGGAGAAAATTTTTCTTGTAAAATATAGTGAGTTCCGGCCGTAGTGGAACAGGATGACCCCGGAGGCAATCCACCGGGGGTTGTCGAAGGGACTTCTTACAACTTCTCCCCGGCAGATTGGGGGTGCGAGTTATGAAAGACTGGATAAAGCTTCTGATTAAGTTGATTGAAGCTATAACGGCTCTCATTAACTCAATAAAGAAGTAACGCGCTCGTAACATTCCGTTTGGTTTCTTCGGTTATGGGTGCCAGCCCTGAGCCGATAACCATTTTAGCCGCTAGTCCGCGTCATCCCGGACTCCACTTATTATATCATTTACACGACTTATAGTTTCACGTCTCCTCTGCTGGTTACTATCTCATAACCGATTGCCCTCATCCTGTTATTCAGGCATTCACGGCACTGCGCCGACTCTTCGCCAGTGCAAATCTTGTTGTCGTAGAGTTCGTATTTCTTCCTGACGCTCACGGGCGACAAGTTCGGCATCACAACATTCGCCCCGGACATTATGCCCTTCTCGCGGCCTGTTGGGTCAATTGTCCCGAGTGCCGTCGTCGCTGGGAGGAGCACAGGCGGGTGAATCAACCTGATGATTGAGAGCAGGTAACACGTCAGCTCCGCACTCCCTGCGGGGAAATCTCGGAAGGGTGTATCCTTGTGTGGAATGAACGGACCAATCCCGCACATGTCCGGCTTGAACTCCTCAATAAACTTCAGGTCTTGCGCTAAGTTTCTTGCTGTCTGGCAGGGACTCCCGACCATGAACCCGCACCCAACTTGGTAGCCGAGATTGCGCAGTTCATGGAGGCAGTTCATCCTGTGGTCATAGGACATTTCTTGAGGGTGAAGCATTGAGTAGTGAGTCCTGTCTGCGGTCTCGTGCCTCAATAAATATCTATCAGCCCCGCAAGAACGAAGATACTCGTAACTTTCACGAGGACGCTCGCCAAGTGAGAGAGTTACCGCACAATCCGAATGGCGCGACTTGATCTCTCTGACGACTCCGCCGAGAAGTTCATCGCTGAAGTGTGAGTCCTCCCCGCCCTGAAGCACGAATGTCCTGAAGCCGAGTTCATAGCCTTCATCGGCACAAGAGATTATCTGTTCGGGAGTGAGTCTGTAGCGTTGGCAGTGGGAGTTGCTCCGGCGGATCCCGCAATACAGGCAGTCGTTGCGGCAATAGTTCGAGATCTCGATTAGGCCGCGAATGTAGACATCATGGCCGTAGATTCTCACGCGTTCCCTCACGGCAAAGTCCCGCAACATGCGCGCAGAATCTTGGGTGCGGTTGGTGATTAGGGACTCGTAGTCGTCGAGGGTCAGTGAATGACGCTCTGCGAGTTCGTGAATCAAGGAAGTAACATCACTCTTCACAGCACACACTCCCTCACACAAAGCCTCAGCGAACACCCCCACACCAGCTCGTGAATCAGCAACGCAACATCACTCCTCACAGCACACACCCTCACTACTTAGAGAACGCCGTCTTCACACTCACTCCCTCAAGACTCCCAACCCGCCCAGCAAGCGCAGAAATCGTATCCTGCGGAGCGTCAAGAGCTATGCTGATAATATTTATCCCCTTCGGCCGGTAGGGAAGCCCCATCCTCCCAATAATATATTCCCGGTACTCGTGAAGAATATTGTTGAGCGTCTCTATCGACCTCGTGTCCTCAACTATTATGCTCATCACTGCTACTCTCGTCTCCATAATTCCGCCTCCTATTTGTTGTTAGGGTACAGCACCCTCACCACCGCGTCAGGCACCTCAAAATGCTGGTAATCCTTCGCGCTCGTCCAATCCCCGCCCCACTCAAACCCGTGCTCTGTGAACAACTTGAACGCCAAGTCCTCATGGTCGATCTTGTAGGGAAATTCCTTGCTCCTGTCAACATACTCACCCGCCGTCGCTGGCTCAAGAATCCTCTTGCCGTTGACCACCTTCGTATATGGGTTGTACAGAGTGTTAATGTCCATCGCCAACCCTAACCCGTGCTTAGAAATTTTCGTTGTGTGCGAGATGAACCGGAAGTTGAAGCACGACGAATTATTGTCCCTCATCGACAGCTCATCATCAGCTCCGTACTCGTCAACAAGCCTCACCTTCTCGATAGGATACCCGGCCTCATAGAGCTTCATGAAAATATCCAGAAGGTCATACGCTATGTAGACGTTGCAGACGATTTCCCCCTCACGCGTATTGCCCTCAAGGTCTTTATGGAGAATGTGAAGGTACCTCAAATCCCCAAGAGGCAGAGTGCAATCATCCTTGAAGGATTTTCCCTTGATGCGGGCAAAGATTTCCGGCGTTATCTCGGAAACGCTGAAACCTTCCGCACAAAACCCCGCAGACGCAATCACGAGGCACAGCAGAACAGCAATTACTATGGACCTCAAAATATAGCCTCCTTTAGTGTAAGTTGGGTAACTAACTGCTAAAATATAACATATCTGAAAAATTTTTAGGAGAGGTGATTATTCATGATTAGCCTTAGCAGTTATGACACTCTCGGCAAAAACGGCCTCGCTATGATGCAGAAGTCCCTGAACACTGCAAACGCTGCAAGTGCTCAGGTCCTCGAGAGCGGCGGAGACCCCATGAGCATAGCAGAAGCCTCAATGGGCCTCAGTCAGGCCAAAGTCCAAATGACTCTGGGGGCGTTCCTCGTGAAATCACAGAACGAACTCATGGAGACAGCGATGCAGATTTTCGGCATAGGCGGCAAATTTTCGGGACTGGCATAGAACTACACACGGCCTGCCTGACTCTTTGGGCGGGCCTCACTCATTCCCAAAGGGGGCGCAGACTTGCAGACACAGGACGAAAAAATCTCTCTCATTAACGGACGAATCCACACACTGACTTCAACAACCTCAAACATCACGTTCGAACACGGCAGGATAACATCCATTGACGACGAACCCGGGACCCTCAACGGCAGAGTCATAGACCTTCAGGGCAGGACGGTATTACCTGCATTCTGTGATACCGGCTTGAACCTTCTCGGCTGGGCGGAAGGACAAGAACGCCTCAGTCTCACCGGCACACGTTCACTTCAGGACCTCACAAGCGCACTGGCCCAATACTCACGGGCAAACCCGAACCCACTGCGAGGCTGGTACGTTGCTCAAGGACTCCCCGAGGGCCTCAAGCTTACTCACGACGACATCGACGACGTGATTCCCGCAATCCCCTGCGCAGTGATAGACCCTCACAACGCGCGTGTTGTCCTCAACAGTTCGGCAATGCATGAGTTCAACATGCCTCAGGACAGCGTGGAACTTGACGAGTTCAACACACACCTTCCGCCATTAAGTGAGGAGGACATTATCACCCTCGTGAAGACCTGCGCGCAAAAGATTAACGCACTGGGCATTACCGAAGTGTGGGCGGACTTCAGGAGCGACTCACAAAGATTGTGGGATATTTTCTCCAGCGATGCCTACGACTCATTAACGTTCAGGCTCCGCTGCAATTTCGGCTACAGTTCCGTCAATGACCTCAACGAATTTCTTGCTTCGGGCCTCAGGACAGGGGACGGCCTCCCGTTCTGCAGATTGGGCGGGATTCTCGTCGACGACTCAGCAAAGCAGGACGAACAGAAGAACATGATTAACTCCGCCCACCTCTCAGGCTGTCAATTAATCACCGGCTCAAGCAAGGAGTGCCTTACCTCCCTAGAACGTGTATCACAACGCTTCACCAAGAACTCCCGCCACCTGATCCGCTCCAACGTCCTCAGCAATACTCTTCTGGAACGCATGAGGCTTCTTGACGTTGGGGGCGTAACTTCACCGGCTCAGGACGAGGGGATGATTCATCAGGCATTCCGTAACGGTCTCGTAGTCTCTGCGGCTTCCGGGAACTCCCTGACCTCACCCATGAAGAATATTAGCTCTATGGTCATTAACGGCCTGAGCGTGTCTGAAGCTGTGTGCGTGTACTCTTGGTCTGCGGCGTGGAACGGAAGGTGTGAGTCCCGAAGAGGCGACCTGACTTTGGGGAATGATGCTGATATTGTCGTGCTGGAGAAGGACCCGTTTTTGGTCAGTCCCGGCGAAATTGCGGGTATCGACGTTACTATGACGTTCAGCGCGGGAGTCTGTGTGTATGATTCAGGAACTATATAGCTGATTTGAGGAGGAAAGACTATGCGTAGTGCAGGAATATTACTGCCGGTAACTTCTTTGCCGTCAAAGTATGGAATAGGTGATTTCGGGCCGGAAGCGATGAAGTTCGGGAAATTTCTTCACGATGCCGGCCAAAAGATGTGGCAGGTTCTCCCGATGACCACGATTGACCCTGGGTGCGGGAACTCTCCCTACAGTCCGACTTCTGCATTTGCGGGAAATTATTTGCTGGTGAGCCCTGAAGTTCTCGTTGAGGACGGTTTGTTACTGCCTGAGGAGCTCGAAAAATTTTCGGCCAAGTACGATTTTGGGAAGTCCCCCGAGAGAGTCGACTACGAGTCAGCCCGTGCGTTCAAGACAGAGATTCTCAATGCCGCCTACAAACACTGCATGAAGTCCCACGGCGAAAAGTTCAGGGAGTTCACAGCAAAAACGGAATGGCTCGAAGATTTTGCACTCTTCAGCGTGATTAAGCAGGTCGGGGGCGGAGAAGCATGGTACAACTGGCCTGACGAACTCAAGCACAGGGACCCGAAAGCTCTGGCCAAGTTCAAGGCGGAATACTCGGAGGAGATTGCGAGGCAGGAATTTTACCAGTATGTATTCTTTGACCAGATAGGCCGCCTCAAGGAAGCATTGAGTGAGCTCGGTGTTGAGCTTGTGGGAGATGTCCCGCTCTATGTAACGATGGACTGTGCTGACGTTTGGCAGAATCCCGGACTGTTCAACCTTGATGAGGACCTCAACCCGATAACAGTTGCCGGAGTCCCGCCGGACTACTTCAGCGCGACCGGGCAGCTCTGGGGGAACCCTACGTACAACTGGGACGCTCACGAGGCAGAGGGGTTCCGTTGGTGGCTGGCGAGAATCCGTAACCTCTTGGCGATGTTCGACAGGGTCAGGATAGATCACTTCCGGGGGCTGGTAGCGTATTGGGCTGTTCCCGCAGGAGAGGAGACCGCGAAAAACGGTGAGTGGGTTGACGTTCCCTACAAGAAATTCTTTGATGCCCTCAGCGAAAACTTTCCTGAGATGCCATTTTGGGCGGAGAACTTGGGGATAATCACTCCTGACGTTGAGGAGGTCAGACAGAAATACTCTCTGCCGGGAATGCTGGTGCTTCACTTCGCTTGGGGCAACCCCGCAGCCAACCCTTACGCACCCCACAATCATACCCGTAACAGCGTGGTCTACACCGGGACTCACGACAACAACACTTCTCGGGGATGGTTCGAGAACGACGCGACGGAGAGCGAGATTCGCAACTTCGCTTCATACATTGGGCGCGACGTTATGGACGGGTATATCTTTGCTTCGGAGATAACCCGGCTCGCTGTGAGTTCGGTAGCTGACACTGCGATAATCCCAATGCAGGACTATTTACGGCTCGGAGCTGAGTCGAGAATCAACGTGCCTTCAACGCCTTCGGGTAATTGGTCGTGGAGGATGAAGGCCGACGCTATTCCCGACGGACTCGCGGACAGGATTCGTGCGGCATGTGTTCTTTACGGCAGGGCTGAGGCAAAGACTGCGGAATAATTTCGGCATTAGTGAGCTGGGGTTTCTGCACAAACGAAAGAAGCCCCAGTTTCCTAAGGCTTCATCTTTATCTAAGGTTTTAGGTAAGGTCGTTATGTGTTGTGGTGGGCCCACCTGGACTCGAACCAGGAACCTTCCGGTTATGAGCCGGTGGCTCTAACCACTTGAGCTATGGGCCCGCTTTGAAGACTCTGAAATTTTACACGACGAAATATTTTGCGTCAAGCCCTGTAACTTTTCGGCCGTCAATAAATTTTCAGTCCTGCGAAATTCGAAATATATATTATAATTTGAGCAATACCACACCATTTTCTAGTATGGACAGCTATATTAATCTCATGAAAGGAAGTACAGACACAATGAAGGAATTCAAGTACGTCATCACCGACCCAGTAGGAATCCACGCACGCCCCGCAGGCCTCCTCGTCAAAGAGGCCAAGAACTTCAAGAGCACCGCAACGTTCATCAAGGGCGAAAAGAGCGCAAAGGCCACTTCCCTTATGAAGTTAATGGGAATGGGCATCAAGCAGGGAGATGAAGTTACCATCCAGATCGAGGGCGAAGACGAAGAAGCCTGTGCCGCCGCCCTTGAGAAGTTCATGAAGGAGAATTTCTAGCACAATGCAGACCTTCAAAGGTATCAAGATCGTAAACGGCATAGCTATAGGCAAAATCAAGGTCTACAAGCCCGCCGTCTACGAGATTAACGAGGACCTTGTGAGCGACATTGCCGCAGAAGTTCAGCGTTACGAGGCAGCAATCGCTAAGGTTCAGGCAGACCAGAACGCCCTCTACGAGAAGGAGATGAAGGCAGGACACAAGGACACCGCCGGAATCTTTGAGGCTCATGCGATGATGCTCGATGATGAGGACCTCAACGACTCGTGCAAGGAGTTCATCAGTGAGGGGCACACCGCAGAATACGCCGTACGCGAAGGGTTCGAGGCCGCCGCCGAAATGTTCCGCAACATGGACGACGAGTACTTCAAGGCCAGAAGCGCGGACGTTATTGACCTCAAGAACTCAATGCTAGACGTTCTGTTCGGAGCAGACACCGCAAACCTTCAGGGAACGGAACCCGCTATTCTCGTCGCTGAGGACTTGGCCCCGTCTGAGACCGTCAAGCTCGACAAGTCGTTACTGCTCGGACTCGTTACCCGTATGGGCAGCTCCAACAGCCACACAGCAATTCTCGCGCGCTCCATGAACTGGCCTACGCTGATCCAGTGCCACGACATCACCGACGACTGCGACGGAAAGTTTGCGATTCTCGACGCGTACAACGCCTGCATTTACGTTGAGCCGGACCAGTACTTGATTGACGAGCTCACGGCAAAACAGGCTGAGGACAAAGCCCGCGAGGCAAAGTTACAGCTCCTCAAGGGACAGCCAAGCGTTACTAAGGACGGCCGCTCGGTAAGGCTCTATGCGAACATCGGAGGGCCTAAAGATATTCAGGCAGTCCTTGACAATGACGCGGAGGGTGTAGGACTCTTCAGGTCTGAGTTCGTCTACCTCAACAGCAAGGAAGAGCCTACGGAGGACGAACAGTTTGCGGCCTACAAGAAAGTTCTTGAGGGGCTCGCACCTAGACTGGTAATCATCCGTACTTGCGACATTGGAGCGGATAAGACCATCGACTATATGAAGCTCGACAAGGAAGAGAACCCGGCGTTAGGCTTCAGGGCCGTAAGAATCTGCCTCAACCGCAGGGACTTCTTCAAGAAACAATTGCGCGCATTATTGAGGGCTTCCGCATTCGGCAAACTTGGTATCATGTTCCCGATGATTATCAGCCGCTGGGAAGTTCAGGAGTGCAAGGAAATTCTTGAGGAGTGCAGGAATGAGCTTAAGGCCGAAGGAAAAGCTATGGGTGAAATCGAGATCGGCATAATGATTGAGACTCCAGCCGCCGCCCTTTGTGCCGACGAACTCGCGCAGGAAGTCGACTTCTTCTCGCTCGGAACGAATGACCTCACGCAGTACACTTGCGCAATCGACCGCCAGAGCGCGAACCTCGAGAGATTCTCCGACACCCATCACCCCGCAGTCCTGAGGCTTATTCGTGAGACAATCGAGGCAGGACACCGCCACAACACTTGGGTAGGAATCTGCGGAGAATTGGGAGCCGACCCGACTCTAACTGAGGACTTCCTGAAGTGGGGAGTCGATGAACTCTCTGTGAATCCCAAGAGCATTCTTCCGCTCAGGGGCAACGTCAGGAACGTGGACCTGTCGAAATTCAAGACTGAATCCCCCGCGCCCAAAGCTGAGGAGCCGAAGCCAGAACCGGCCAAGCCCAAAGCCGAGAAGCCGAAGGGATTTTTTGGGAGGTTGTTTAGCTAACTATGTTATACGGAGCATTAGAGGCCGGCGGAACAAAGATGATTTGTGCGACCGGCAATGAGGACGGGCAGATTCTCGATCAGGTTTCGATTCCCACTGGCACTCCTGAAGAGACAATGCCGCAGATTATCGAGTACTTCAGGGCAAAACTTGACGTACCCGAAGGCGAAGAGAAGATTCAGGCTATCGGTGTAGCGTGTTTTGGGCCGGTAGACGTCAGGCCGAACTCCAAGACCTACGGGAACATCCTTTACACCCCCAAGATTCCCTGGAGAAATTTCCCGATGGTCAAGACGTTACGTGATGCGCTGGATAATATTCCTGTGGGGTTCGATACCGACGTGAACGGCTCCCTTCTCGGCGAGGCCACGTGGGGTTGCGCTAAGGGGCTCACTGACGCGGTGTACTTCACGATCGGCACAGGTATCGGAATGGGCGCGATGTCCGGCGGGAATCTGATTCACGGAATGCTTCACCCAGAGGCAGGACATATCAAGATGGCACCGATTCCCGGCGACGAGTATGCTGGACACTGCCCGAACCACGGCACATGCTTTGAGGGTATGGCCTGCGGACCGGCAATCGAGGCACGTTGGGGCAAACCCGGCAAAGAGTTACGCGAAATGCCGGAAGTCTGGGACCTCGAGGCCAAGTACATAGCTCAGGCCTTAACGTCAATAATCTACACACTTAGCCCGCAGAAGATTATTCTCGGCGGAGGGGTCATGGGGCAAGCTCAGTTATTCCCGCTGATCCGCAAGTATGTGCTTGAGAACGTCAACGGCTACCTTGACACGAAGGAACTGCGCAACATCAACGCTTACATTACTCCGGCGGCACTGAACGGGAACCAGGGCATCATGGGTGCTCTGAAGCTCGCTGAGATGGCCGCTGAGGAATAGCGCACAGACAGAATCAATCATGCCTCCCTGTTGTGAAATTCGCGGCAGGGAGGATAATATTATCCAAATCCATAACAAGAGAGGTAAAATCCTTTGGCTGAAGTACAGAAATTAGACCCTTCCAAACCTGCACAGAATCAGGACTTCAAGGATATTGACGTAGAATCATTAGGTGAAGAGCATATCAATCTTGTATTCACTCTCGGCCGTGAGAACTTCGGCGTTGATGTGAATATCGTCAATGAGATTGTTCGTGTGCCGTCATTCATCACGAGGGTGCCTAACGCTCCGATGTACATTCGGGGAGTGATTAACCTTCGGGGAACTATAGTGCCGGTGTTCGATATGCACATGAAGACGGGAATGGCCACAACGCCTTTGACTGACGAGGCCCGCATAGTCGTAATCACGATAAGCGACGTAATTTTCGGAATGATAGTGAACTCTGTGCGCGAGGTCAAGACAATCTATGACACACAGTTAGAGCCTGCCACAAAGTTATCATCGGCAGTAGATAGGCGTTACGTTTTGTGGGTGGCCAAGCCTGCGGACGAGAGGTTGATTCTTCTGCTGGACATTCCGAGATTGTTCGAGCTTGACCAGATTTTGCAGGAAGACAGCGAGTAAGTTCCCCACCATGCACAAGAGAATATTATTGTCATTGCTGCTGGTCTTGGCCTGTGCAGTGAGTGCGTGTGCGTCTACGGTCCTGTTCAGGGGAGCGGAGAGTCTTGGGACAGTGCAGACGCTCGAGACTTCTGCGGGAAGTTTTGTGTCAATTGAGCAGGTCGGGCGGATTCTCGGGTTTGAGCCCAAACGTAACGGCGAGGAGCTCTACCTGACTCGAGGGAACACGCAATTTCGGCTGATACTGAACTCTGCGGCGGCTTGGCGTGGGTTCTCGATAGTCCCGCTGTACTCCGCACCGTTTGAGCAGAATGGGCGTGTCTGGGTGGACTCTGCGAGTGCGGTATCACTGTTCCAGAGTTTTGCGGGGAGGGGAGCGAACAACAAGCTACGTTTTGCGAGTGCGTCAGAGCCTCCTGTTGTTGCGTCGGTCCCGCAGACTCAGCCTCAGGGGATGAGCACTAGTGAAGTTGATGCACGTATTGCGGAGATGGCTTCAGCTCCACAGCCGGAACCCGAGAGCGTAATTACTCCCGAGCCTCAAGCACCGGCTAGGACTCTCACAGCCTCATCACTCCCACAGCACGAACCCGAACCCGTCAGCACTCCTGAACCAGTCATAGCCGCCTCATCTCAGCCTATGACACCGTCAGAAGTCGACGCTAGACTTGCCGAAATCGCAGCAGAGTCCCAGACTGAGCCGCAACCGGACACTCCAGACACTCCTGACACTCCAGAGCCTCCCGCAGAACCCGAGACCATAGACCTTCCCGAGACCAACACTCCCGAGCTCGCTCAGGTACAGGCCCAAGCCATGACCGCAGAGGAGATTGACGCAAGGCTAAAGCAAATGGCCTCAGAGTCCGCATCATCTCAGGACAGGACACCAAGACCAAAGCCAAAGACTGAGACCCGCAAGCCCGCAAAGAAGGGCAGGACTCAGCCAAAACGCCAGACCTTCACGCCGGAAGACTCCAAGCCCGACAAGGCAGAAAGTTACAGCGGAATAGCTCAGGTGATTCGCTGGACGTATCAGGATGACCCCCACAGAAGAGTCCGCGCAGTTATCGAGACTGACGACGACGGAGACCCGCAGGTGTTCGCGTCTGACGGGAAAATTCACGCACTCTTGGCAAACGTCCTAGAGAACGCTGAAGGCCTGGAGTCCCAGTATCCTGACCTCGTAAAGACTGAGATTATCAGGAGCGTTAAGGGTGTCGATTACGTTTTCACTCCCGAAGGATTCATCAGGGCAGAAAAATTAGTCCTCAATGACCCGAGACGTATCGTTGTGGATTTCTTCTTCCCAGACTTGGCCAGCAATGACGAAGCACCAACAGAGGAGACCCAGATACGCTCCGTTGACGCAGCTCCAAGAGTCCCGGACATCGTGATTACCCCAGAACCAAGACGGCAATCACCCGCAGTCAAGACACCTCCGAGCAGCATCACAATTCCCACAAACGTCGGGCCGGGTTCAGGAGGAGGCAAGACTATCGTTATTGACCCGGGACACGGCGGAAAGGACCCGGGAGCCTCAGACAACGGAGTCATTGAGAAGAACGTGAACCTTGCCGTAGGTCTCGCTCTTGAACGCATCCTGACTTCTCGCGGCTACAAGGTCGTAATGACACGAAAGACTGACGTTTACCTCAAGCTGCAGGAGCGCACAGACATTGCCAACAACGTTAATGCTGACCTGTTCGTGAGCGTCCACGTCAATGCACTTCCCACGAAGAAGTCTATGACCGGCTTCGAGATATACATTATGGCCCTGCCGACAGACAAGGACGCTATGGAGCTGGCCAAAGTCGAGAACAGGGAGTACGTAGAGGGTAAGGGCATGGACACTGCGAACGTCGACAGAAGAACGGAAATGCTCTTACGGATTCTCGGGGACATGCAGCAGAACATCAAGATCAGTGAAAGCACCGACTTTGCTGCGGCACTCTACAACGCCGGAGTCCTTAACGGCCTTCCCATGAGGAGAGTTGCTCAGGCACCGTTCTTTGTCCTTAGGGGTGCGGGAATGCCTGCGGTTCTGCTCGAAATTGGATTCCTGACCAACGCCATAGAAGCACAGCTGCTCATGAGGCCCGACTACCACGAGAAGATAGCTCAGGCAATGGCAGCGGGAATCGCTAACTATCTGCGGTAAGGAGGATTAATCAATCATGCCCACAATCCGTAGAAGGACCGCACCACAGCCAGAACCCCAAGCTCCAGAGGCACACGAGGAAGTCCGTAGAGTTGTCCCAAGACGCAGGCAGGCACAACAGGCACAGCTTCAGACACAAGGCCACCACAGAAGGCCGCCGGTCCAGAGGGCTAAACGTTTGGACGAAAGCGGAGACAAACCTACGCCCCTACTGCTGAAAATCTTATCGTGGCTGGGAATAATCTTGCTGTGCTTCGTTCTGGGCTATATGGGCACGTCGTGGTTCATGGAGTTCCTGAACAGAAAATTACTCCTCAAGCCAGAGAACAGAATAGAGTCTCAGCAGGACCTCAACGACTTAGAGGAGGCAACGCAGGAACGCCGGGACAGTGAGGCACTGAGCTTGGGCAGTGATGTCGAGCAGGTATCACTGAATCTCTATCACGTTCAGGACGACGCTATTGCCGAGACCCGCAAGAACTTCATATCGCGCACTAGGGAGGACAATATCCGCGAGGCCGTAGAGGAGATTTTGGCCTTGAGCGACGTACCTAACGCCGAGAAGATAAAGCTGCTCCACGTGTTCAGGAATGACGAGACCGCATTTCTGGACATGCCGGGGCAGTTCGCTTCGGCCCTGACTTCTCTGGGTAAACGCAAGAGTTTATTATTGCTGACGGGATTAGTGAGGACCCTTCAGGAAAATTTCTCGCCGATTACACAAATTCGCTTCCTCATCGACTCAAAGCCCCCGAAGTCCGGCGGAGAAGTCAACCTCGCTGCCCCGTGGAAGATGCCCAAGAAGTCATGACGTTTGACCGTCTAATCATAGCCACAGGGAATCAGGGGAAGTTCAGGGAGTTCACGCAGATAATCCGTGCGTTGTCGGGTGAGGACTTCGCAAGAGAGATTGTGTTTGCTCCCGAAGTCGCTAGCATGATTGTTGAGGAGACTGGCAGGACCTATCGCGAAAACTCCATGCTTAAGGCTTGTGCTTGGGCGGAAGAGTCGGGGTGTCCGTGCCTCGCTGACGACAGCGGACTAGAGGTCAATGCTCTCGGGGGTGCTCCGGGACTCTACTCGGCTCGTGTGGTGAAGGGTGCCGGAGTCGATTACGCTGCGTGGCTGTTGTCGGAGATGGCCGGAGTCCAAGACAGAAGTGCACGGTTCACAGCTTCCCTCGCTCTGTGCGTCCCGGATGAGTTCACACTAATCACTGAGGGCTATTGTTACGGGACAATCTCGGACTCTCCCAGAGGCAGTAACGGCTTCGGCTATGACCCGGTGTTCATCCCCGACGGCCGCACCCTGACCTTTGCGGAACTGGACTCGCGGGTCAAGAACTCAATCTCTCACAGGTCAAACGCTTTCAGGAAACTTTATGCTCACCTCATGCGATGAGATTCTCAGGGGCCGCCTAAGATTATTACAGCCGCAAACCGGCCCCCGCGTCAATCTCGACACTATACTACTCTCCTCATGGGTCAAGTTCCGTTCAGGGCACTCACGATTCCTTGAGGCAGGGTGCGCTTCCGGGGCAATATCGCTGCTTCTTGCCCTAAGGTTCAGGAACATTCACGTTACAGGCATCGAGATTCAGCCGGACCTTGTGAACTTGGCCAAGACCAACGCGGAGAATAACGCACTAGCAGACAGGGTAACGTTCATTCACGGGGACATTAGGGACAAGGACATTCTGCCGAGAGAATATTATGATGTCCTCGTTGTGAATCCCCCCTACGAGTCGCCCTCAGGAGGACGGCCAAGCCCAGACATTTCCCGACTCACTGCCCGCCATGAGTTATCCTGCACACCCGATGATGTCGCAGAACTCGCCGCAAGAGTCCTCAAGTCCAGAGGGAGATTGTTTGCTGTCTTCACGGCCAAGAGGCTCGACGTGTTCACTGCCTCAATGAGGAATCACGGCATAACCCCGAAACGTATTCGGTTCGTTCACCCGTATTCAGGGAGTGAGGCGGGAATTTTCCTGATTGAGTGCGTCAAGGCCGGAGGAGAAGGAATAAGCGTCCTGCCTCCGCTGTACGTCAGAGACAAAAACGGGGAATACACGCGTGAAGTTCTCGATGCCTACGAAATCTGACAGGAGGAAATCCACTAATACATGTTCGAAATCTTATCGTTTGGAACCCAATACTTTATCTACAAGAAACTTAAGGAGGCCGGAGTCAGCTCATTAGTCAGGAAAGTTTTTGCTGCTTGGGCCTCACTCTGGATAGTCATCAGCATTGTTGCCGGGGTTGATTACGCCTACGCAGAGTATGACATTCTGCCCGGACGGCTCACGGAAATTCTCAGGGCACTTGCTCTCACTTGGGCAATAATAACTGTCTTGGCCTTCTTCGCATTTCTGGCAGTGTGGGGGCTCTCACGCTTCAGGAAGTTCACACGCAGTAAGGTCATTCTTGCCGTGTTCTTGACCATTGCCGGGACTCTGTACTGCATGTTTGAGGCCTATTACGTTACCCCGC
>JAFPZI010000261.1 GCA_017417365.1 Synergistaceae bacterium | reverse complement strand
CGTTGAGTTTTTCTCCGGCCTCCAGAAGAGTAACAAGAGCAGTCGGGGAAGGCAGAGTATCATCGTCCATAAGCCAAACGAGATTGTAGCCGTCCTCAACTGCTCTCTTCATGCCCCACTCAAAGCCGCCCGCTCCACCCAAATTGCTGCCGGTGTTGAAGTAGTGGACGCGTGAATTAGTAAAATATTTTACTATTGCGGCCGTGTCGTCGGTGCTGTTGTTGTCGATGACGTAAATATCGCATTCAGCACCCTTTTGACCTAGGAGGCACTCTATATTTTTCCTCAGAAGTGCGCTCCTGTTGTAGGTTACCACTATTGCTGCTACGTCCCTCATGCCGCACGCCCCCAAGCATACGGCTCAGGTGAGGGCATCAACTCACAGATAACGATAACTTCAACAGTAGTATTGCCCCCCCCCCCGTACGTAATTTCGCTGATTATGTCAATCGTCAATGCTATCGACCTCTCCCAATTGTGATTTGTCTCAACTATGGCCTTCGCTGTCCGGCCAAGTTCATTCACTGCTGCCTCGTTCTCCACAGCGTAACGCAATTTTTCCGCCAAGTCCTCAGCGTGATTCACGTGGAACGACATACCTCCAGTGCCTATCACGTCCAAGTTCTCGGGAATGTCGCTGACTATGCACGGCAGACCGTAGCTCATCGCCTCAAGAAGGCCTATGGACTGCCCCTCAATCGTCGACGGCAGAACGTAGGCGTATGCGTTGCTGTAGAGTTCCGCTTTCTCCTGTCCATGAACGTGGCCGGTGAAGATTATGTTTGAGTTCCCTGCGGCCATGTCGCGGACGTACTGCACGTAGTTATTCGTGTGGACTCCGCTGCCGGCAATCACGAGCTTCTTTGTGCTTCCCGACCTGATGAATGCCTCGATAAGCGTGTGGAGTCCCTTTTCTGGAGCTATCCGGGCCATATAGAGTATGTATTCTCCGCGAGCTAGGCCGTATTTCTCAGAGATTATCTCCGGCTCATGGTAGGCTGCCCTGTCCGTGCCGTTGGGGATGATTCGGCAATGCCTGCCCCACTTTTCAGCAAAGTGCCCGGCGTCGTACCTGTTCAGAACGATAATATCATCAGCGTATTCGGCTATGCAGTGCTCCCCGTGCTTGAGGACTCTTGCTGCGAACTGCCCGAACTTCTCGCGCTTCCAGTCGAGGCCGTGTACTGTGCTGATTATCTTCTTACTGAACATGTGGGGCATGAACATAGTTACCGCAGGGCCAAGAGCGTGGTACCAGAAAACGTCATACTTCATGATTAGGGCCGTAACTGTTGCGAAGACCGTGTAACTTATTGCGTCGAGGTGCTTCGTGTTGATTGACGGAATGTGGATCACCCTAACGCCCTTGTAGTTCTTCACGATTTCAGAACAGTACCTCTTTCGGCTGAACACGGTAACGTCAAACTTCTCCGCCAGCTTGGGACAGACCTTCTCAACGTATATCTCTATGCCGCTGGTACTCGACGGAAGCCCCTTAGCACCGATTACAGCTATCTTCTGCTTCTTCATGGCTGAATCTCCGGCATGATTAACCGCCGGGCCTCATACATGGATATTCCCCGCTCATGGGCAACCCTCTTCACGTCCTCATACTCAGGAATCCTCCTCAACACCTCCCCGTCAAGCCTCGTAGCCTTCACATGAATCTTCCCCAAACTCGTAGCGGCTTCCTCAAGTTCCCAGTGCAAACGCAGACGGTCAAGCTCCCCTATCCTGACCCCCTGCGAGGTCGTCCCCTCGAGAATCGCACGCGAAAACCTCACCGTGTCCTCCGGCTTGGCCAAACAGCAGAATTTCACTCCTGGCCGGGACTTCTTCATGGCAATATTCTCCGTCCAAACGTCCAACGCTCCGTCAGAGAACAAAGCCTCAATCACCGGCTCATAGTCCTGCGGGTTCATGTCGTCAATGTTGCACTCAAGAAGGGCTATCTTTTCCTGTACGAGGCCTTCACGTTCCTCACTCGCTCCAGAATCCATGAGCAGCACACGCAAAACATTCGGCATGTCCTCACTCTCACGATTCCCCAAGCCAAAGCCCGCCGCAAGAATCTTCCCGGCCGGAAGCGAACAGAACCCAGCCGCAAGAGTCTTCACCAAGAGCGCACCCGTCGGAGTGGTCCTCTCCATAGGTGAACCGGCAGAGCAGACCGGCACACCCTGTAGGAGCCTCTCAGTTGCCGGAGCTGGTACGGGCAAAATTCCGTGAGCACACTCCACAGTTCCCGAACCGACATTCACGGGTGAACACAGCACACGGGGCCACCCCAGAGCGTCAACCAGAACATACGCCCCAACAATATCGATTATCGAGTCGACAGCTCCGACCTCGTGGAAGTGAATCTTGTCGGGGGTCGTGCCGTGAACGTGTGCTTCTGCCTCCGCGAGAATTGAGAACGCACGTAATGAGGCAACCTTCACGCGCGGGGGTAACTCGCTCTGAGTGATCATTGCCTCAATGTCGGACAAATGCCGGTGATGATGATGTTCGTGTTCGTGTTCGTCGTGGTGATGGTGTTCGTGAAGGTGAACGTCAAAGTTTATCCCTGCGATTCCGTTTTTGGCTGTGCGCTCGATAACAAGTTCATATTCTTCTTGGCCAAGTGCAGGAATCTTCCTCAGGGCCTCAGTGAGAATCTTTGCGTCAGGGACAAGATTTAGCAGTGCCCCGATAAACATATCCCCAGCAATCCCGGCAAAACAGTCTAAGTATAAAGTCTTCATGTGTTCTCCCTCCTGTATGGCTTCTTCGTGTAGGTCAATAGCTCCTCGAACGGGTCAGCTCTCCTCAGCTCCTCCGGCCGACTGATTCTTGCTTGGGGAATTGATGACTCGAACCTTCTCGGGTAAGGCCGTGCACTCCCTGCAACGCTGCGAAGAATGTCGTGTGAGTTCTCACGCACGAGCATCGGAACAACCGTAGAGGAGTCATGACGGCACGCAAACGTAATATCATGCTCAAAGCCGATTTGCTCCAAGTATATAGCGTGGTTGGACTTCTTGACGCAGGCCTCTATGCTGTCCCCTCTGTTCTGCCAGACGGTGAGGGCAATATTCGCGCTGTCCGAGAGCAGGACTTCACCGCGTGAGGTAAATTCCTCGATGATTGCCCCGGCGCACAAAGTATCCTCCCAAGATGGCCGCCTCTTTCTGCCCGAACACAACAGCCCGACCCGAGCCCCGAGTGTCAATGCGTAATCCAGACACGCAGAAGCATTCCTCAAGCTGACGGCCAAGACAGGAGACCCCGTAGAGGCCGCCTGACAGAGCGCAACAGTTCCGTTAGTCGTGGACATTACGCCGCAATAGTGCTGACGGATTATGTCATAGTCCAGAGCAACGGGGGAATTTCCCAAGTCGAACCCCTCAGGAGGGAGCCCGTTCACCTCGCCCATGAGGAGAGGAGACGAACCCCTAGCCTTGAGTTCCTGCACGAGATAGCGGGCATCGTCGGGGGTCTTTACGGGGTAAAGTTCAGTGCCTCCGAGCTCAAACCAGCGGGACATCACGGTAGTTGCCCTGAGCACGTCAATCACCAGCCACACGTCAACGCTGGGCAAATAGCTGTCCTCACCGCACGAGAACACTACATCAGCTTCAAACGCGCCGGACATGTCTAATATGCCTTAGCGAAAATCGTGAGCCTTGCGTTGTCTTGGCCGGTGATTATGCATTTGCCCATGTTGTCGCCGGGAAGAATAACTCTTGGGGTTGCGCCGGTCTCCTCACGGATTCTCACTTCGTCCTCAGGTGTCCCGCCGAAATACGCCCTCACGAAGCCGCCTTCAGAGTCAATTATGGCCTTGAGCTCGTCATAAGTCTTTGCGTCGTGGGTATTGGCCTCCCTGAAGTCCTTTGCCCGCTTGAACATGTCCGCCTGAATGTCCGTTAAGAGCTGCTTCACCGTCGGGATGACCGATTCATTCTTAACGTCGAGCTTCGCGCCTGTGTCGCGCCGTACGAGTCTCACTGTTCCTGCAGCTAAATCCTTCTCGCCAAGTTCGAGCCTCAACGGGATTCCGTGCTGAAGGTGAGTGAAGAATCTGTCTGCGGGTCTGGCGTGAAAGTCAGTGTCTACCTTAGTGAACATTCCGCCGAGCTCCTCATCGAGTTTTGCGGCTAACTCTTTGGCCTTCGGGAAGAGCACGTTTTCGGCTATGGACTCGTCCTTCGAGAGGGGGATAATCACGGCCTTCACTGGAGCGATTCTGGGCGGGATTATTAGGCCGTCGTCGTCGGAGTGGGTCATGATTACTGCTCCGATTGTGCGAGTGGACATTCCCCAGCTTGAGGTCCAGCAGTACGCTAATTCTCCCTGCCGGTTCTGGTACTGAATGTTGAAGGCCTTCGCGAAGTTCTGCCCGAGAAAATGGCTCGTAGCTGACTGGAGGGCTTTACCGTCGCTCATCATTGCCTCGCAGGTATAAGTATGGTCTGCACCGGGGAATCTCTCTCCGGCGGTCTTCTCTCCAGCGAGGACGGGCACAGCTAATTCTTCCTCAAGAACTTTCCTGTACACCCCGAGCATCCTGATGGTCTCCTCTTGGGCTTCTTCTGCGGTCTCGTGGGCGGTGTGGCCTTCCTGCCAGAGAAATTCTGAAGTTCTCAGGAAGAGTCGGGGGCGTTTTTCCCAGCGCATGACGTTGCACCACTGGTTGATCAGCACGGGCAGATCCCGCCACGACTGAATCCACTTTGAGTACATGTAGCCGATTACGGTCTCCGAAGTCGGGCGGACTGCGTAAGGTTCCTCGAGTTCCTCGCCGCCTCCGTGAGTTACCATAGCGAGTTCGGGAGCGAACCCCTCGACGTGTTCGGCCTCGCGCTGGAAGAAAGAGTTCGGTATCAGGAGCGGAAAATACGCGTTGACGTGGCCGGTCCTCTTGAACTCAGCGTCTAACTTGGCCTGAATGTTCTCCCAGATTGCGTAACCCGTCGGACGGATGACCATACAGCCGCGCACGGGGGCATAGTCTGCGAGTTCTGCGGCCTTGATTACGTCCAGGTACCATTGTGAATAATTATCTTTTCTCGGTGTAATATTTCTTGCCAATTTCTATTGGTCCTCCTTAATATCTTCCCAGAGGCATTTAACCTCTTCGTATTTTGCTATCTTTGCATCGGCTGTAATGACAGTAAGATTCTCCAATGCCGCTGTAGCTATGATTATGCGGTCAAAAGGGTCTAGGTGTATCAGCGGCAGAGTTTTGATTCTTTCCATGTAAGCTGTCTCTATGGGAAGAATAGTAATGTCGCTGTTGTCGCAGATCTCTTGAAGCTCAAACAATGTTTCCGTTATCACATCAAGTTTGTGTATGCTCTGCTTGATAGCTATCTCCCAAAATGTTGCTTGGCTGAGATAGATTTTGTTATTTGCCATTACTTCCTTGACTTTTTCCGGCAGCTTTGAATCATCCTTCAGTGCCCAGATAAATGCGCAGGTATCGAGCAAATACATTAGACTACTGCCTCCTGTAGTTCCTCTGATTTATTCTGTTCCCTCAATTTCTTGAGTTCACGCAGTTCACTTTCCGGCACAAGTTCAAGCGATTCATCGAAATCGTCAGCTACCCAGATTTTGCCCTTGAGTGCTCCTATAATGTCGCTTGGTTTACCCTTAGGCTTCCTCTCAGGGACTCCTATAGTAATCCTTGACTCCTGCAGGAAACGAGCAAACTGAATCAGAGCATCCAGCTTATACTCCGGCACTCCCTCAACGGCCTTCATTGCTTCTTCACGCAACGTCATAATATCTCCCCTCCATTCTTACGGCAGCGGGTAGTGATCCCATATCGGCACACCCAAGAAGAACCCTGCCTTGAACTCCTCAGAGCCATACATCACCGCCAGCTTCACATCAATCAAGTTGTTCGGGAAGTTCACCGCAAGACCTACTTCCCAAGGAGCGTCGACCTTGCCCCACTCTTTGTCCATAGCATAGCCCCAGCTCGCAAACACTTCACCGGCTACCACTCCCATTGCTGTACGGTTAAGAATCTTCCTGACCGCCAGATTAGCCCAGAACATACGCTCGGCCTCTATTGGGTCCCGCGCAACAGAGTACAACTCTTCTGCCGCCCCCAAATACACAGCGTGGCTCCTCTTGTTCATGTCGCCCTCAGCAAACCCCAGCCGCAAATAAGTCCTCCAAACGTCAGACACATCGAGCGGCTTGAAGTAATACATCCTGTACAGCACCTCGTCGAAGTTCGGCCACCAGACATTCAGCCTCCAAGCATGACCACTAGTCGGATCGCTGGGAACGTCGAGAGTGTCATACTGCGCAGTGAACACAGGCCCGCCAAAGTCCGTGTCGTCCCTGTCTGAAATCGAGTCGCCGTCAATGTGCTCATACGCATAGCCAAGCCCGATATTGACATCCCCCACAGTGAACAGCCTCGAGAAACCTGCCACGTACCTGTCCCAATCACGGTTAGCTGTCTTCGCCCCGCCAGGCTTCCAGGTCTGAGTCGCAAGCGTGAACTGCCAAGAGTCCATAGGCTGGGGTGCCGTCTGGTAAGTCATGCTCAAGCCCCACTGGTCGCTTAACGACGCAACACCGACGAACGAGTCATACTCCGACAGAATCCCGTGCATTTCGCCCTTAAGATAGAGCCACCTGTTCGGGTGAAGGTTAGTTGTGTAGCCGGAAATTCCCAGCTTAAGCTCAGGGGTCTGCCTCACGTCAATACGCACAAGGACATCTCCCGACGCTGTACGTCCCAACTGGTAGTCGGCCAAGTCAATTCCCGATGCCCCCGACAATTTCTCCATGAGTGCGTCAATCTCTCCGGGGTCCGCCCTCTTGCCGATAAAGCGCAGTGCCTGTTTCCTCACCATTTCCGACAGCTTAGGCGGGAGCCCGTGAACCTCAATTTCCCCGACAATGTCGCTCAATTGGCGGTCATCCTCAAGTGTGAACAATGCCGGCCCCTTAGCTGAGAGTTCCTTTATCGCGTCAATCTTCTCAAGGGCTGCCACTCGTCCAAGCTCTATTATCTTGTCGGGGCTGCCAGTGTCGAGCATTCCCAGCCCCTCAATGTTCGGTGTCAGGAGAATATCCGCGGCGGCTCCCTCCTCATCAGTGTTGCGCCTCATGAGGATAGTCAATGATTGATTCACAACGTCCATGTAGGAATTTACGGTTTCGGACATTGCACCGGAAATGTCTACGGCCAATATGGGCATTCCCGGGAAAAGTTCCTTAGCGGTGTAGACGGGAAGATTTGAGACCACTCCGCCGTCCACGAGAAGATGATTATCGATGACCCAAGGCTCGAACAGCATCGGGATTGACATTGAGGCCCTCATTGCCGACGCTAAATTTCCCTCCTTGAGGACGACTTTTTCGCCGGTGTTGATGTCCGTAGCCACAGCCGCATACGGTATGGGCAGGTGGTAGAAATCGGTCTCGGTTACGTGCCTCATGAGCTGGGAGAAATACATGTAGAGCTTGTCGCCGGTCAGTAATCCTTTGGGCCCTCTTTGTCCGGCCTGCTTCTTGTAGGTCAGTGCGGGTACTGTGCTGGTCTTGGCCCTCATGTCGTTTCCGCTGAACACGAACATTGGCCCGGTGTTCTCGCTGAGGAGTGCAGGCAGGTCAAGTTTCTCTAGTATGCCGTGAATCTGCTGGGTTGAGTAGCCGCTAGCCCTAAGTGCACCCATAAGCGCACCCATGCTTGTGCCTACAATGCCGATAACAGGGACTCCGTTCTCCTCTAGGACCTCCATGACTCCCAAGTGGGCGAAACCCTTAGTTCCTCCTCCTGAGAGCACGAGAATCACTCCGGCCTCACCGGAAAACGGACTCAGAGCGAGCATACACGCGGCCAAGAATGCACTTATAACTTCTTCATAAATATTTCTCCCTCCCTGATAGAAAAACGGCTCCGGCCCATTCCCGACCAGAACCGTTATAGCTTTCTGTTAAGTATTGACAAGGATAATTATTACAGGCTAGTCAATCTTGAACGACAGCACAAGATAAAGCCCTCCCGAAGGCTGAAGTTCGAACGGAAGCGTAAAGCTCCTCATGCCGTTTTCTTCCTTCGTTACGTTCTTGATGTTTTCCCCGATGATGAGCTGCGGAGGGGTTACGTCAACAGTTCCCAATGCGCTCTGGACCAGTGCACGGCCTCCGATCATGTTGGAGAGCTCCCCAATTACGCTCATGGAGACATCATCACCCAAGACGGGGGCAATCATTCCGCCGGACATAGCAGAAATTATGTTGTCGAAGCCGTCTTTATTGAGCATAATATTCACTGTTCCTCGCGAACCCACACCTACAACGCCTATCAGAGCGGTAGTACAGATATTGCCTACCTTGATGCCCTGTGAGACTTTTGACTTATTGAGGGTGATATTCAGCCCTACCTCCCGCCCGACGGACAGCACTGCCGATGCAAAACTATTCACCAGAGCGACAAGTTTATCCATACCGGCCATTAAATTACAATCTCCCTCCCTGTAATAATATGAATGCATAATGAAATCTGCAATATTATAGCTTATTCCGGCGTATATCTCTATATTTTTTGAGAGCTCTGACAGCGATTGCCCAAGCGGCCAAGTCATCAAGCATTCTGTTCGGGACTCTGAGGCCTTCGGGAAGTAGCCGCATGAAGATTCCTGGTTTGTGGAGCTTCCAGTAGAGGGAGCGGGCTTCTAGGGTAGTGTTGCGTTCGTCAACGGTGAGGACTTGACAGGGCAGGGAGTTTTTCGCGAGGTTGGTGAAGGGTTGGCTGTGTGTGCCGCTGCCGATAGCGGTGAACTCGAGGGATTGGGCGAGGTTGTTGGGGAGTGAGTCAATATTTCCCTCTATGGTCCAGCGTGAGAGGGAGTGAGTGTCGTGGAGGATTGCGTGGAAAAATAGAACATGTTCTATTTGTGGGAAAATCCCAGACGAGATTAGTCCGCCGTCAAGGTCCGTGAACGCGAAGCCGATTTTGTCGCGTCCGGGGTCGAGAGCGAGAATTATTCTAGTCATGTGCACCTCCTGAGAGAATGAGTGAACGTAGAGACCAGTGCGGAGAAGAAAGCACCAAACTTTATGGCAGGGAAAATCCCCGACAAGCCCTCGGCATCCACAAACACAAAGCCTATTTCCCTAACGTATATTCCCATCGGTCCATTATCCAGAACCACTGCGAAGGGTTTTCTCGAATCCAGCCCTCTATCACCCTGTTGCACATCTCTAGACTCCCCCGAATATCCTCACCGAACTTCCTCCCCTCACCGTCAAGCTCATCACTCAGAATCCCCCTCATCTCCAGAGAGTGCCTCCCCCCCTCAACCCTCACGTAGTGCGACGGAATAACTGGACACCCAAACTTCCTGTACAGCTTCACAATACCCTCATGTGTGCTCGCAGGCAGCCCCAAAAAGTCCGTAATCACCCCGTCCTTCCGCGCGTCCAAATCCTGCATAATCACCACAATTCCCCCAGCCTTGAGGACTCTGAATATCTCCTTGAGGCCACGATCACTGTCAATCATCGACATTCCTTCGGTGTTCTCGCGAATGTCCGCAATCACCCTCTCAACCCTCGCGTCCCTCTGAGGAGTGTAGACAGAGTGCAGCGGAAATCCCGCACGTATCACCCTCGCTGAAGCATATTCCCAATTGGCCATGTGTGTAGTCATCAGAATTACTCCCTTCCCACGAGCAAGAGCCGAGCGCAGAACAGCCTGACTCTCCTCAGAAAAACTCATGAACTCCTCAATCCGATCCTCAATCACCGGCAGCCTCACGAACTCCACAGCTGACACACACAGATTCACGAATGAACCCCTCACAATCTCACGCGCAATACTCACACCCACTCCCAGTGCCCGAACACACCGAGCCTCCGCCCTGTCTACCTTCTTCCACAGGACCAAGTGCAGCACACGCCCCAAAAACGCCCCGAACTTCAGCGCACACCTATGCGGCATAACACGCAACAGCTTCACAAGAATATCAATCGTTGATGATTCCCCCCAACACTTATTGTAGAATATCCTAAATCATAGCATCTTTTAGGGAGAGTGATCAGCTTTGCACTCATTAGACATCTGCAAAATTTGCGGTAAAGTCTTCAACGGAAGCTCAATGCCCCCCGGCAAAAAAGTCTGCCCCGAATGTCTCGCAAATTTGGAGGCCATGTACTCAGAACTTCACGAATACATTCGCAGCTGCAACGGAGAGGTATTCTTTGACCCGGCATATTTGGCAGAAGCTACGGGAATCAGCGTCGAGAACGTCAAGCTCCTAATCAGCATGGGCTACCTTGAACGCGACATCCAGACTTGGAGCAGCACTCCCTCAGAACGCAGCCTGCAGGCAAAAAAGTTTGAGCGCGAGATTGACCAGATAGTTCAGGAACGCAGAAATACCACTTACGGCGGAAAAGTCTACAAACGGTAACGTAAATTTTTGAGGAGGGTGAAGGGATTGCATTCATTAGAAATCTGCAAACTCTGCGGTAAAGTCTTCAACGGACAACAAGTACCCGGAGAAAAAGGGGTATGCCTTGACTGCTTATCACTCCTAGAGGCAAAGTATTCACAAATTCACTGCTACATCCGCGACAACAAGGAAGAAGCACGTTTTGACCCCGCATACTTGGCCAAGATGACGGGAGTCAGGGTCAGCGACATCAAGTTACTCATCAGCATGGGCTATCTTGAACGGGACATGCAGACTTGGAGCACCACGCCATCAGAACGCAGCATTCTGGCCAGAAAGTTCGAGCAAGAGATCGACAAGATGATAGAGGAACGCCGAATCACCACATACGGCGGGAAAATTTACAAGCGTAAAACTACGGACGGGGGGGGGGGGCATGACTTTACGCCGCGCGGAATAGCTATAAGAATCTTGACGGCAGCATAATTCATAAAGGAGGATGATAATTTATGCCGTTAATGGAATGCAGACTTTGCGGGAGAATCTTCACCGAAGGAGGCCGTAAAAACGTGTGCCCTAAGTGCCTAAGGAGGCTCGGGGACCTTTACGCCGAAGTTCACGAGTACATGCGCGACCACGACGACGAAGAGTTTGACATTGACAGGCTCTCCGACGCGATGGACGCAAGCCCTATGGACATTCAGGCCCTCGTGGATTTGGGATATATTGAGCGTGATATTTCCCTCTACGGCACAAGGGAGACCAAACGCAAGCAGCTCGCTGATGCCTTCTCGCACGAACTCAGCAAGATGAAGCGTGGGATAACGACCTACGGCGGAGAAATCTATTCCCGCAGCAATGAGGACGGAGTGAGGACGGTGCGGAGGCGTTGACGGTCCAGAGCGTGATAGTTGCGGCCCTTCTTGGTGCGTGTCTGGGATCGTTCCTGAACGTGGCGGCCCACAGGAGCATTCAGGGGCGGTCATGGTGGGGCAATGAGCGGTCAATGTGTGAGTCATGCGGGCATGTTCTCTCGGCGTGGGAACTTATTCCCGTGTTGTCGTGGGTGATTCTTCGCGGGAAGTGCTCAAAGTGCGGTGCGAGAATCTCCGTCCGTTATGTGCTAGTCGAAATCGTGTGTGCACTCTTGGCGGTGAGTGTTCTAGCTCGCTGGGGTATGTCTTGGGCGTGTGCCTTAGTCTCCGTCGGGACTTGCGGACTCGTTGTGAACACCTTGACGGACATCGAGAGCGGTGAAGTGTTTGACTTGTTCGCGGCTGTTCCGGGTGTGGTGTGCCTGATTATGCGTGTTGCTGGGGGAAAGTGGGCGGTGCTTGACGGGGTGTTGGGAGCGCTGGCGGGCTGGGGAGTGTTTGCGGTGATAATCCTGCTCTCACGCGGCGGGATGGGCTGGGGGGACGCTGTGTTCATGGGGGGAATTGGTGCGGTCTTGGGCTTAAGG
>JAFPZI010000260.1 GCA_017417365.1 Synergistaceae bacterium | reverse complement strand
GTGGAAAGCCGAATACGGTTCGAGAATCATCAACCAGATGAAGAGGCTCGGCAACTCCTGCGACTGGAGGAGAGAAAGATTCACCCTCGACGAAGGACTCTCACGGGCAGTCCGCGCAGACTTCGTGAAGCTCTACAAGAAGGGGTTAATCTACAGGGGAAAATACATCGTCAACTGGTGCCCGCGTTGCGCAACGGCGATTTCCGACCTTGAGGTGGAGTATTCGGACCAGGAGGGCAGCTTCTACTATGTTCAGTACCCGTTAGTTGAGACTGACTGTGAGGAGAAATATATTCTCGTGGCAACAACGAGGCCGGAGACAATCATCGGGGACGTTGCTATAGCCGTTCACCCGCGCTCAGAGAAGTACAAGCACCTAATCGGCAAACATGTAAGAGTCCCCCTCACCGACCGCGTTATCCCCATCATTCAGGACAACATGGTAGACCCTGAGTTCGGGACGGGCTGCGTCAAGATTACTCCCGCTCATGACCCGAATGACTTCCTCGTGGGACTGAATCACAACCTCGAGCAGATTCAGGTGATTGACTCACGGGGCGTAATGAACGAGAACGCCGGAAAGTATCAGGGCATGACCATAGAGCAGGCCCGCAAAGAGTCCGCAAAAGACTTAGAGTCTCTTGGCCTGTTGGTGAAGACTGAGAAGATCACTCACTCAGTAGGGCACTGCCAGAGGTGCGGAACTACCGTAGAGCCGTATCTGTCTGAGCAGTGGTTCGTGAAGACCAAGCCCCTAGCAGAACGCGGAGTGCAGGCAGTGAAGGACGGGCGTATCCGCTGGGTGCCTGAGCAGTGGGAGAAGACCTACTTCAACTGGATGGAGAATATCAGGGACTGGTGCATATCCCGGCAATTGTGGTGGGGGCACAGAATCCCAGCGTGGGAGTGCAAGGACTGCGGACACATCACCGTTGCCGAAGTTGACCCGACGGAGTGCGAACACTGCCACAGCAAGAACATCGAGCAAGAAAGCGACGTACTCGATACTTGGTTCAGTTCGGCATTGTGGCCGTTCTCGACTATGGGTTGGCCGGATGACACTCCCGAGCTCAAGTACTTTTACCCCACGTCATTAATGGTTACCGGGTTCGACATAATATTTTTCTGGGTCGCAAGAATGATCATGATGGGCCTTGAGTTCATGGACGATGTGCCCTTCAGGGACGTATACATTCACTCACTAATCCGCGACGAACACGGAAAGAAGATGAGCAAGACCAAAGGCAACGTGATAGACCCTCTCGTGATGATTGAGCAGTATGGAGCCGACGCACTGAGGATGACTTTAGCGGCGTTGTCTGTGCAGGGCAGGGATATTCTGCTGTCGTCAACGAGGATAGAGACCTACAGATTCTTCATGAACAAGCTGTGGAACGCCTCACGTTTTGCCCTAATGAACCTTGACGACGAAGTGAGGACGATTGACCCCGCACACTTGCACCTTCACGACAAGTTCATACTTACCCGCGCTCAGGAAGCGGCCAAGACCACGCGTGAACTGATTGACTCATACGACATAGGGACGGCCGCTAGGGGACTCTATGACTTCGTGTGGGGGGACCTGTGCGACTGGTACGTGGAGATGAGCAAGCCCGCATTGAGGGGTGATGAGGGAGAAGACCGCAAGAGGACGACTCAGGGAGTCCTTGAGGAAGTGTTCAGGACAGTTTTGCCGTTGCTGCACCCGTTTATCCCGTTCGTTACGGAAGAACTGTGGGAGGCTTTCGGGTTCAACGATGACTACATTATGCGTTCGTCTTGGCCGGAAGCTAAGAGTGAGTATATCTTCTCGGGAGTTACTGACGAGATGAGCACCCTGCAGGACGTTGTGAGGTCGTTGCGTAACTTGAGGGCAGAAGCTCACGTGCCGCCTCAGCAGAGGTTGAGCCGGGCAGTGATTCGCGTTGACGGTGAGGCCAAAGCAGCAAGGGTTCTCCGTGAGGCAGTGAATCAGGTAGAGAACTTGTGCAGGGTCAGTGAGGTAGTTCTGGAGAGTCCTGCGGGTGAATGGGCTTATGGTCCGTCGTTGTCGGGGATCAGCGGTGAGGCAGAAGTGAGACTGCCTGTGGGTGATGTCCTTGACGTTCCGAAGGAGATAGCCCGACTTCAGGGAGAAATAGCGTCAATCGAGAAGGCAGTAGCGTCGAGTCAGGCACGATTGGACAAACCCAGCTTTGTTGAGCGTGCTCCGGCGGAAGTTGT
>JAFPZI010000259.1 GCA_017417365.1 Synergistaceae bacterium | reverse complement strand
GTATCTAGGCCAAGAGGGTGGAACTTCGGGGACACTCCCATACAGGCACAGGCAAAAACTTTTCAGCCGTTATTCACGCGGGACGAGAGCATAAATTTTCCTGACCCTGAGCCGGAAGACTTGCAGGCACCGGGAATAACTTATCTCGGCCAGAACTCAGGGGGGTATCTCGTCTATGACGACGGGGAAGGAATAATTCTTGTGGACCCTCACGCTGCACACGAACGCGTCAACTATGAGCGCATAAAGTCTTTGGCCGAGTCGTCCGAGAACGTTCAGAATTTGCTTGTGCCTGTGATTCTTCACCCTACTCTGGCTCTTGAGGTTCACGAATACGAGCAGGCATTGAGGGATTCGGGGTTCGTGTTTGAGGACACGGCTAAAGGTGTGGAGGTTAAGGGAGTTCCGGCAACTGGTACTGAGTTCGAGCCGGAAGTGTTGCTGCGGGCATCTCTTGAGGCTCTCAGGAAGAATCACGGAGGGGACACTAGGGACGTTTTGTGGCGGACTTGGGCGACTATGGCGTGTAAGGCTTCGGTGAAGCTGACGACGAGACTGACGCGTGAGGAGGCGTTAGAGCTTTGGGGGGAACTTCGGGGGTGTGAACAGCCTAACGTTTGTCCTCACGGGAGGCCGACGATGATTGAGCTGAAGAATGCGGGGCTGCAGAGGCGGTTTGGGAGGGAGTAGACTCACAGTCCAAAGATTTCGCTGTGGCTGCCTATCTTTTCAAGCCACAGGACATCATCGCCCTCGTACCTGTACACAAGAAGCAAATCCGGCTTGATATGGCACTCACGGCTGCCCTCCATGTCCCCGTGAAGTTCGTGATCACGGTACGAATAATCAAGAGGCCGGTTATAAGCGAGCATTATCACAGCCCGAGCGAATCTGTCCTTCATGGCTTTGGCATGCCTTCCGCTTCTCTCTATGCGTCTTTTGCCCCGCTTGAAGTCTGCGGTTTCCTTAATCCTTCTCATCACAGACTGTCCGCCCACGCAAGAAGCTCATCAAGTGTAGTTTCACTGCCGATATTGTGTCGGCTCTCATACAGTGCCCGGATTGTCGACTCCGTAGGGTTGCCGTACTTGTCGTAAACGGGGTCTAGTTCTGTGCTGTCATCATCATCGTATACGCTCGGGTCATAGTCGTAATTCTCTATGAGGTCCTCGATTTCCTCATCAGTCAGCTTGTGATCCGGCTCAACCCAAACAGTTTTCGGCCTCTCTAGTACTGCCTCCATAGTCTCACCTCCTCACGGGCGGATATACCCCCACCTCTTCTCACGCTTCACCGCCGCTAATCCCTCACTGAACGGCCGGGCATCGTCGAACTGTGCGGGAATCTCCCACTCACCACGAAAATTCACGTACCCCCACCTTCTGTCTCCAGCTACTGGAGCGAGTCCGTCCCCAAAGTCCCCGGCAGAGTTATACCTTCGGGGAATCACGAACTTATTGCGAGGATTGATATACCCCCAGCCCCGGTAATTCGTACGTGTCCTAACGGGAGCAAGGCCGTACACAAAATTTCCCGCCTCGTGGTAGCTCGGTCGAATTGCGTACTTGCCCTCCTTGTTGATATAACCCCAACGGCCATTCACGTACACCGCAGCTAGTCCCTCGTGGAAATCGCAGGCCTTCACAAATTTCGGCTCAATCACGAACACTCCGCGAACGTTGATATATCCCCACAAGCCTTTCTTTCTCGCCGGAGCAAGACCGTCAACGAATGACCCGACTCGTTCGAACGTCGGCGCAATAAGGTAGTTCCCCATAAGGTCAATATACCCCCATTGCCCGCCGGACTGCACCCCCGCAAGCCCCTCGCTGAACGGCAGGCCGTTGGTGAAATATCTCTCTATCCTCTCGTCCGTGTCCTCGTCGATTCGCGTGAAGGCCGGCCGCCCCTCTGTGTCTATGTAGTGATCACCGACGAACGCGAAACCGTCCGAAAAGTCCCCGGCTTCAGGCACTCGGTGAACGAACGGTACAGCTATCCGGCCTAAGTAGTCGATATACCCCCAGCGGTCCCGGGATTTCACGGCAGCTAGTCCCTCGTGAAAGTCGCGGGCAACCTCATACGTGAAAACAATCACGATTACGGGAGGCCTCGTGTTTGCGCCATAAGCAGGGCCGAGAAGCGCAAGAATGAACAGTGTAACGGCTAGAGTTTTACGGAGCATTAAGCATCATCAATCCTTTCGCAGGATATTATATGCTATCTCTGAGGCTCATATAGGTTTATGAATCTCTCAAGGCAGTATATCTGCCACTTCTGGTTGCCGGTGAACTTGCTGATGTCTAGGTCCCCCCTGAACTCACAGCGCGAAGGGCCGCACCAGTCCTTGAAGTATGTATCTACTGGGCGGGGCATGGGGATTTTTTCCGGGACTTGGGTATCGGGGTACCTCATGCGGAAAAGTTCACGGATTAAGTACTTGGACTCTCCATTGCGGATTCTGGAGAGGTCAAGAGGCTGTGAGGGCCTAAGTTTTGCGTAAGGGTCATGGTACATAATTCCGGCAGTCCTGAACGTCGTAACGTATGAAGTAAGCAGTTCGCTCATCGAGATTTCACCAAGAAAGGCCGTGAAGTCTATTCTGTCGTCATTCAGCCTGTAACGTTCAAAAACGTACTGCATAGACTCCGGCTCACACAGGACATCTTCCGGCTTAGTGAAAGTGTATCTGTCCATAAACTCGTCAAATGTCCAGTCCTTAGAGAGCAGCTTATCCATTCCTCCGAAGACAAGATCACTAGTTGCGCCGGAAAACATGACTTCTACTCCGTCAGCTTCTGCCTGAAGTGCTGCCTGATAAATCTGCGGCTCAATCGAATGGACTGGTGCACACTTGGCCTTCATGACTATATCAAGGTACTTCATCACAGTATCCCACGAAATGTCCACGTAGTGCAGCCTCAGCCCGTAAAGTTCCGCGTAATACTCCGCACGTGCAAGCTCCTCACCCTGATAGTTCCCGCCCAAGAACCTGAACGTGTACGCGTCAGAACCAGTGAGGTACGAGGCCACTATAGCCGAGTCCATTCCGCCGGAGAGCAGGACTCCCTTCTTCATGTCCCGGAAAGACTCGACCTGTGAGCTGATCTCCCTGCCGATGTCCTGAGCGGTGCTTACTGGTACTCTCTGGCTGTCGGGAATCGGCTTGATGTTCCTGTGGTGAAGGCCGGAGTAGAAATCTTTGCTGTCATCCTCAATGAATCTCAGAGCCAAATACGAGCTCATACAGTAAGATTTACTTACCCCCCCCCCCCCGTGAATTACCTAGTGCATGCTGTGTCATTATACTTACTCCTCCTTTATGATTCTTGAGGCTGTCTCCTCTGAGCTTTCCGCCTCTCCAACTCGTCAAGTATCGCCTTCCTGAGCCTCACTGACTGCGGAGTTACTTCGACTAGTTCATCTGTCTCTATCCACTCCATAGCCTTCTCTAGGGGCATTCTTCGCGGAACATCGAGCTTGGTCGTGAGTTCCTTCGTCGCTGAACGGTGGTTAGTCTGCTGCTTCTTCTTCGTGGGGTTGCAGGGAATATCACCGGGACGCGAGCATTCACCAATAATCATTCCGTTATAGACCTGCTCAAGAGGTGAGATGAATAATACCCCCCTGCTCTGCAAGTTCTCCAGCTGATAGGCCGTAGCTTCCCCTGTATCCATGCTCACAAGTGAACCACGATTGCGCGTAACTAGGTCTCCGGCCCATTCCTTGTAGCCGCTGAAACAGTTTGACATTATCCCCAAGCCCCGAGTGTCCGTGAGAAATTCGCCCCTGTAACCAATCAGCCCCCTAGTCGGAATCTCTATCTCTATCCTGAGTAATCCTCTGTCGGGGTTGTCAATGTTCAGGATTTTTCCCTTGCGCTTGGTCATCTTCTCGAACACTATGCCTTGATACTCTTCGGGAACGTCGATTGTTACCAGTTCGTAGGGCTCGCACTTCACGCCGTCCCTGTACTCGATGATAACTTCAGGCTTCGACACGCAGAACTCCATACCTTCACGCCTCATCTCCTCTATGAGAATACCCAGCTGAAGTTCTCCCCTGCCTGAGACTTTCACGCCGTCGGGCCTGCCTAAGTCCTCCATTCGCAGGGACACATTGACGTGCATTTCTCGCTGTAATCTCGCTTTGAGCTGCCTCAACGTTACGGCCTGTCCTTCACGTCCGGCAAAGGGCCCGGAGTTCACGAGGAAGAACATTGACACCGTAGGCTCCTCAATCGCTAAGGGTTTTAGGGGTGAGTCGGAAATCTCCTCAGCACAAAACGTATCGCCTATGTCGATTTCGCTCGGCCCAGTCAGCCACACAATGTCCCCTGCGCTGACCGTATCGACTTCCGTGCGCTCGAGACCGCGAGTTACCCAGAGCTGCGCAACCTTTGCGTTCTCACGGCCGGTAATCTGCCAGTCTGTGCCGGTGTGGTCGGTTGAGTTCCACTTAGTGGAGACCCTAACGAACGGTTCACCTTTGCGGATATGTCCCTGAAGGATTTTCCCGCAGCCAATCCGCCCAACGTACTCGTTCCACGCTAGGGTGCTGACCTGCATTAAGAACGGTTTATCGGGGTCAACGTCGGGAGCCGGGACGTAATCTATTATTGCCTGGAATAAGTCATCCATGCCTTCATGGGGTTTGCTGAGGTCATTGACTGCCCAGCCGTTGAGGCCGGAACCGTAGAGCACAGGGAAATCTGCCTGTTCGTCGCTCGCACCAAGCTCAAAGAATAGGTCAAACGTTAGGTTAAGTGCCCTGTTTGGGTCGGCTCTCTCGCGGTCAACTTTGTTGATGAAGACTAGTGGGCGCATTCCGATTGAGAGGGCGTGCTGTAGGACGTAGCGTGTTTGTGGCATTGGGCCTTCGTTTGCGTCAACGATGAGAATCACGCTGTCGACGGTTGAGAGGATGCGTTCAACTTCGCCGGAGAAGTCTGCGTGGCCGGGGGTGTCAATGATGTTGATTAGGTAGCCTTTCCACTCGACGGTACAGGGTTTGCTCCTGATTGTGATTCCTCGTTCGCGCTCGAGGGGGTTGGAGTCCATGACGCGTTCGGCGACTTGAGTGTGTGCGGCGAAGGTCTGTGCGGCTCGGAAGATTGAGTCGATGAGGGTGGTTTTGCCGTGATCGATGTGGGCGACTATGGCGAGGTTGCGGATGTGTTTAGCGTTCTGTGATTGCATGTAAAATTCTTCAGTCCTAATGTGAAATTTTTTGTAGAATTTTAGCACACGTTAAAATCTTTCATTGAGGGAAGGATAGATTATGGATAACGGCAGGGAATATTACGGATTCACGTGGCCTGGCAAGGGTGAGGCAGTGAAGGAGGCAGGCCGGCCTGTGGATAAGGTCTTGAGGCCGTGCGTTGAGGAGAGCGTGAATTTCGCTGAGACGGGCAATCTCTACATTGAGGGGGATAACTTGGAGGCGTTGAAGGTCTTGCAGAAGTCGTACATGAGGCGGGTGAAGATGATCTACATTGACCCTCCGTACAACACCGGGCATGACTTCATTTACGCGGATGATTTCTCCCTGAGTGAGGGTGAGTTTCGCGGGCAGGTGAGCTTTGAGGACGAGGGAGGGAGGAATTTTTCGCTGAGGAATTACCGTGAGAACGTGAAGAGCAATCCTCGCTATCATTCGGATTGGTGCAACATGATTTACCCGAGACTGAGGGCGGCTCATAGTTTGCTGAGGGATGACGGGGTAATCTTCATCTCGATTGATGATAATGAAGTTGCGAAGCTGAGGATGATATGTGATGAGATTTTCGGGGAGAATAATTTTGCGGCTATGTTGGCTGTGAAGAGGAGAGGAGCAAGAGCAGACAGCAAATATTACGCTTCAATTCATGAATACATTCTGTGTTACGCAAAGAATATAGAATCGTTTGAAGTCGGCGAGAAAGTCAAGGAAGAAGACAGTTACCCGAAATATGACGAGGCCGCCAAACGGTACTACAAGACTCAATTGCTGCGGAAGTGGGGGACAAACAGCAGGAGGGAAGACCGCCCGAACTTGTTTTACCCGATCACGGCACCAGATGGAAGCGAAGTGTATCCGATGCTCCCAGACGGCAGAGAGGGGTGCTGGCGTTGGCACAGAGGTACGATGGACGAGGCCAAGAAGAACGGGAGAGTCGAATTTGTCAGGCAGGGTGATTCGTGGACAGCCTATGAGAAAATTTTTGCACCGCTCGAGGGTGAGGAGAGGACACAGAAATATACTACATGGATTGACGACATACCAAGCGGGGCGGACACTCTGAAAAAGTTAGCAATACCGTTCAGCTTCCCAAAATCTACGGAACTGATTACGCGATTAATGGAGATGGCCGGAATAAAGGATGACTCGATAGTGCTGGACTTCTTCGCAGGCTCCTCTACCACAGCCCACGCAGTCCTCTCACTCAACCATTCCGACAACGGCAGGCGCAAATTCATCATGGTGCAGCTCCCAGAACCCTGCCCCACCGACTCCGAAGCCTCACATGCAGGCTACCACACAATCTCAGCAATCGGCAAAGAACGTATCCGCAGAGCCTCACATAACCTCTCGGGTGATACTGGCTTCCGCGTCCTAAAACTCGACACTACTAACTTCCGCCCAGTCTTCACCTCTCCAGATGACTTCACTCCCGAAATTCTCGACTCCCTCACCGACAACATCAAACCCGACCGCTCTGACCTCGACCTGCTCTTCATGTCCATCACTGACGCAGGACTCCCTTTGTCCCTCAAGTACTCATGCGAGGAAGTCGACGGCTTCACAGTCCACACCTACGGAGAGGACGAAATCATTGCGTGTTTTGGGGAGTGCTTGAGTGAGGGACTCGTGAGGAATATCGCCAAGCGCAAGGCCAAAAGACTCATCTTCCGGGACTCAGGTTTCGCCGGAGCTTGTGAGAGAATCAACCTCGAACAGATTTTCAGACATTACTCACCAGACTCGGACATGCTCATACTATAATTCTCTCAACACCATTAACAGCTGCAAGAAAGGAGAGATTTCATGATCTCACAGGAAATTTACAACAACTACACTGCCATTCTCCGCGAAGAATTAGTCCCTGCTATGGGCTGCACTGAACCTATAGCCATAGCCTACGCTTCCGCCAAAGCATGCAGTGTTCTCGGCGAAAAGTTCACCCGTCTTCACGTGTCGTGTTCGGGCAACATCATCAAGAACGTTAAGGGAGTGATTGTCCCGAACTCAGGAGGCCAGAAGGGTATAGAGGCAGCAGCTATTCTCGGGGCTGTCGGAGGGAACAGCGAACGTGAACTAGAAGTTATTGCCGGCACAGACGACGAGGCTCGTGCGCTGACGAGAAGGCTTGTGCGTGAAAAAGTCTGTGAAGTCTCGTTGGTCGAGGAGGTCCCGAACCTCTACGTTGAGGTTGAGGCGAAGGGCCAAGACCACACAGCCAGAGTCAGAATCGAGGACAGCCACACGGATATTACCCTGATTGAGAGGGACGGCGTTACCCTGTACGAACATTCACCGCAGAAAGGCGACTGCCCTTCACACTCCGCAGACAGGAGCAGGATGAAGCTCTCAACGATTCTGAGTTACGCAGACAGCCTCAAGGTTGAGGACGTGAGGGAGATTCTAGAGCGTCAGATTGAGTACAACGTCAGGATTTCTCAGGAGGGCCTCGACAACAAGTGGGGAGCGTGTATCGGTAAGACAATGATAGAGACTTGGGGCGATGACGTTCGGACTTGTGCGTGTGCCCGTGCGGCGGCAGGGAGTGATGCCAGAATGAGCGGGTGCCCCCTTCCCGTAATCATCAACTCAGGGAGCGGCAATCAGGGTATCACCGTAACCCTTCCAGTAGTCGAGTACGCTGAACGCTGGAGGATTTCCCGTGAGAAGCTCTATAGGTGCTTGGCCGTAAGTAATCTCGTGAGCATATACATCAAGCATTTCATCGGGGCATTGTCTGCGTTCTGCGGGGCAGTGAGTGCCGGTGCCGGAGCCGGTGCAGCGATAACCTACATGGCCGGAGGGGATTACGCTTCTGTTGCCCGGACAATCACGAACACTTTGGCCAACGTCGGAGGGATAGTGTGTGATGGTGCCAAGCAGAGCTGTGCCGCAAAGATAGCTTCATCCGTTCACGCTGCCCTTCTCGCTCACCACATGAGCATGAATGATGACGAGTTTCGCGGGGGTGAAGGGTTCGTTGAGGACGACGTTGAGGACACAATCAGGAACATGGGCTATATCGGCAAGGTAG
>JAFPZI010000258.1 GCA_017417365.1 Synergistaceae bacterium | reverse complement strand
GCTTGTGCTGGAGGGACAAATAAGGACAGTACACAGCACCACAGGAACAATATTTGAGCTAAAGGCTTGCGGCATGCGTAATTACAGGAGGGGGGGGGGGGGACAAAACTTCATTCATAAAACTTCCTTTCACGCTAAACTTATGGGATAAAATACAGATTGAGTAATTATAGCTTAAAACATGGAGGACGTGAATAAAATTTTTGGCTCGTTCTTAATTGCGTTGACGTTCATATCAGTAATTCCTGTTCCTCAGAAGTTCATACCGTCTTGGGATTCGCGTGGGCTTCGGTGGTTCTGTCCGATGCTGGCGGTGTCTGGTGGGGTGTTCGGGGTGCTGTGGCTGGGGGTGTGGGTATTGCTCTCTGGGTTTGTGGGGGTCTCTGGGGTCTTGAGGGGGTTCGTGATGATGTTGTTCACTCTTGGCCTTACTGGAGGGCTTCACCTTGACGGACTGATGGATACCTGCGACGCAATTTTTTCGCACAGGGACCGTGAGACTAGGATAAAAATTCTGTCTGACACACACGCGGGAAGTTTTGCGGTGATTGGGTGCGTGGTAGTCATCTTGGCCAAGACGTTATTATTCTTCGAACTTTTCGCGCTGAGGGCTAATCCCTGCACATTATCCCTAATTCCTGCGTATTCTCGTGTGGGAATGGCGGTGCTGCTGAACGTGTTACCCTTCGCGAAAAGTGGGGGGTTGGCTGCGACGCTCGGGGCTTCGAGGAGGCGGGGGGATAACTTCTTCTTTGCGGTGTGGGTGAGTGTGCTGTGTGCTGCTGGAGGTGTGAGGGAGTGTGTAGTGTGGGTGAGTGTGTTAGTGATGTGGGGTAAGTTGTGTGTGAAGGTGTTTGGGGGAATAACGGGGGATCTTTTGGGGGCGTTTGTTGAGGTTTGTGAAGTGATAATGTTGTTGTGGATGGTGATTGAGAGGTGCATTTGATTCTTGGAGGACGCTGTCAGGGGAAAAGGTCTTACGCAGAAAAGTTATACGGCACCTTCCCTGCGGTCTATGATCTTGAGACAGAGAACCCGGAGAACATAACTTCTCCCGGCCTTGTCCTGAATTTTCACTTGGGGGTCCGTACGCTGCTGAATGGGGGAATTTCTCCGTGTGAGTTCGTCATGTCGCGCATTGAGGTCTTGAGGGAGTGCGTGATTGTGGGGGACGAAATCAGCGGGGGGGTTGTGCCTATGGATGAGTTCGGGCGTTTGTGGCGTGATGAGACCGGCAGAGTCTATCAGCTCTTGGTGAGGGAGGCGGATATAGTTGACCGGGTGTTTGCGGGACTCGCTCTGAGGCTGAAGGGGGGAGGGTAGGACAGCGACTATTGCTTCTTGTGCGTGAGCGGGGGCAAGCTGAAAGCTCCACACACACTAACCCTGTAGCGGGACAATATCACTTGACTACTCTACACTGGAGGCCTTGACCATAAACACAAACTCACACTAACCCTGTGGCACGGCAACATCACTTGACTACCATACACCGGAGGCGTTGACCATAACACAAACTCACACTAACCCTATTGTATCGTGCGCTACACTATATGCATCTACCATACACTAGGAGGCACATAATGAGTTACGTATTCTTTGACATCGACAACACACTAATCAGCCACAAACCCAAACCACACATCCCACCAGAAACCCTCGAGGCCGTCAATCTCCTCCGCAAATCCGGACACACCCCAGCAATCGCCACAGGACGCGCTGCCTTCCTCACAATGACCACAGCAAACGCTTTCGGCATTGACCACCTCGTGTGCGCTGGAGGCTCCGAAATCTTCACCGCCGGCACAAAAATTCACACCGCATACTTCCCAGACAAGTACCTAGACTCCTTCCGTGAAACTGCCTCACGCTTCCCCGACATCACTGCCGCAGTCGACGACCAATATTTATACGCCGACAACGATTTTGCCTCCTTCAGGGAATACTTCAACTCTCAGGCAGGCTATGACTGCTTCAGGCCCCTCCACGAACTCAAACACGCCACTATGTGCTACATCATGAGGCCTCACAGAATGCTCAACCAGTCTCACGGCCTCTTCTTCACCCCTCCCGACGGCGTAAGGCTCGAAATCATGCACGGCTTCACTGAGGCCAGACACTCAGACTCCACAAAGTGGCACGGAATCGAGTTGATGATTCACTCACTCGGCGCAAATCTCTCGGACGTTATCACCTTCGGCGACGGCCCTAATGACTCCGACATGCTCAAGAATGCAGCGCTCGGCGTGGCTGTAGGAACGTGTTCACAAGAAGCCAGAGAGGCAGCTGACTATGTGTGTGAGGACATCGACGACGGAGGGATCTTGAAGGCCTGCAAACATTTGGGGCTGATATGACCAAATAAAAATATCTCCGCCTGTACCGTGTAATGAGTGTTCTGACCCGTCCCTAATAAGACATGATGTCTGCGGCTTGAGCCTGGAGTAAACGAGTGTTGGCTCAGAACGTAATCACTATCACGAATACTGCAGAGATATTCTGTGGTAAATTATATCAGGTTTACGAAAATTTTTATCGCGAGGTTATTAGCATGATGAAAAATTTTAGGCGCGTATGTCTTGCATTACTCATCCTGATTCTCGGTGTGTCCTCGTCAGAAGCCGTAACAAAGTATCAATTCCTCTCACAGCTCCTCTACGTCAGAGGCCTAGACTGGAGCGGCTCACCTGAATACAACGCTCAAGACCCCGGCGGCTGGATGCTCAGGACCGGCTACGTTACCGACGACGTGGAGAAGTTCGACTCCCCAGTAACTAGGCGTGAGGCTCTGCGCTGGTGCATTGAGTGTCTCGGCCTGAACTTTGAGGCTGACTTACTCAACGATTACCCCACTGGCTTCGACGATGCCGGAGCCCTCACAGACTTTGAGCGGGGCTGTCTCGTTGTCGCAACAAACATGACCCCTGCACTCTTCGCAAAGAGCAACATGTTCTACGGCAGCAACGAACTCACACGCACCGAGAGCGACGCTATACTAAGCAGGGTAAAGCAGGCAAGCTCAGGCTTCAGGCTCGACATGATCCGCAACCCGCTAACGGGACTCAGGGTTTACGTTCACCGGCACGGGGTCCCGACTGGTGTCCCAACGTGGAGGGTCTACGTTTACGGCCTCAAGGACCGAGAGACCGCCAACAATGTCCGCAGTCTCCTGAGAATCCAGCAGATAGACTCAAGCGTTATGGGTGCTGGAGGCTCTTACGGTGTCAGGACAAGCAAGCTAGAAGACTATAACATCGTGAGGCGTTTCCGTGCGTTCCTGGATTTTCGCGGCTACAAGTACAAGATTCTTCCCTCAATGACCAACCCAAACACGAGAATCCTCCCCAAATTCTGGGTGCTCCTGACGATTGACCCGACCCACTGGAGAATCAGGCCAATAGCTTCACACGGAGGCCCCGAAGGTCTCTCGCCGTTGTCCTACATCTCGTCGTTCAACGGTGCGGGCGCGGCGATTAACGGTGGGTTCTTCGCGATAACCAAAGGCGGAAGGGGTTACCCAATAGGTGCGCTGAGGGTCTCGGGCCGGGACATCGGGGAACTCTACGAGGGCCGGGGCTGTCTCGGCTGGAACGACAACGACGAGGCGGTGTTCAGCGTCCCACACGGCGGCTTGTCCGACTGGTACGACATGAGCAACATCATTCAGGCCGGGCCATTGCTCCTCAACAACGGCTACCCTTCGACGGCAGAAGAGGACTTCCAGACGGCTTTCACGGCTTCACGGCACCCGCGTTCTGCTGTGGGACTGAACGAGTCCGGGCAATGGGTCTTCATGATTGTCGACGGGCGCAACGGAATGCACTCTTCAGGGTCAACGATTAACGAACTCACGGAGATTCTCAAGGCCTACAAAGTTACTTCGGCACTCAACCTTGACGGAGGGGGCTCAACGGAGCTGATTATTGCGGGGCGAATCTACAATTCCCCGTCGGACGGCTACGAACGCAGTATAAGTTATGGTTTGGGAGCTGTACCCATAGAATAATTTTGTGTTACAATAGCCGAAATATTTTCATACGTGAAAGGCAGTGTTTATTGTCATGAAGAAATTTGTAGTATGTGCTCTGCTTCTGGGGCTGCTTATTGCTGTAGCTTCACCGGCTTTGGCATGGGACGCGGCCAAGCAGAAGAACTTAGGCCAGGACGGCAACAAAATGCAGTGGTATTTGCTGGATTACGGCAAGAACGACGCAGGGATTCCCTTCGCGGTCTCCAGAAAGTACTACACCAACACCACGATCAAGAACGAGACGATTGAGCTTCTCATGAGCAAGTTCGGTCTGTCCCCTGAGGTCGCCGGAAGCCTGTACTTCACCGAGTACATGTATGAGTACACTCCCGACGGTGCACAGTTCGCGACGGTGTATCTGAGGCATTACGACATGCTGGGCAACCTGATTCACGGGACTGACTACGAGGGCGAAGAGAGGACCTTCACGGCAGTATCCGCAGTAGGGTCAAAGCACGCAGTAGCTCAGGGCGCGAACCTCGCACTCGGCAAGAAGCCCGTAACTCCCGCACCCGCAAAGAAGGCCGCAAAGAAGAGCACCGTACCCGCCAAGAGAGTCGTAAAGCAGAAGAAGAAGTAAGCAGAACACTTTACGAATAATTCCTCACAGCTCCTTCCGTAAAGCACGCGGGAGGAGTTTTTTGTTGCCGAAATTTTGTGTGCTAGAATGACTTTGCAATCCATTCACATTTTCACAGGAGGTTATGTTTATGCGTAAGAAGTTGTCGGCATTAGTGATTATTGCCGGGCTTTTGTGCGGCTTGTGCATGTCTCCGGCATTGGCAGAGGACTCGCAGGGGCCGAAGTTAGCTCCAGTCTCTCCCGAGTTCCTCCAGTGGCAGAGACCGGGCGGAATGACTCCCGACAGGTCTGACGGAACATCTGGAGGTAGCACGGATTTTCGCGGAGGTGATATTCCCAGCCCTATCGACAGGTCGGAACTGTGGAAGAACCCTCCACGCCCGCGGGTGATTCCCGGACGGCCAAGCCCTGACGGTGCAGATGACTCGGGTCTGCCGGTCTCCTACGACATCAGGCCGAAGGGAGGAGTCAGCGCAATCAGGGACCAGGATCCTTGGGGGTCATGCTGGGCTTTTGCGTCAACAGGGAGCCTTGAGTCCAGCTACTTAATGCAGAATCTTGGGACCTCCGTAGACTTGTCGGAAATGCACGCGGCCTATTTCGTCTATGGGGACCCAAGAGAGGGGAAATCCTTCGGCATGACGGATTCATCAGCTAACATTCTGGATCAGGGAGGCAACGCGGACCAGGCAATAGCATTATTCAGCCGTGCCGGGACAGTCAGCGAGTCGGTCCTGCCCTACGCAGCGTCAAAGACCTACATAGCCCCGAGCTTGTGGCCGGAGAGCTACGACTTCTCGGGAATCCGCCTGAAGGAAGCCTACACTTTGGGACTTCTCAGCGGTGATGACATGATGAAGACTGTGAAGAATCTCATCATGACCGTTGGGGCGGTGAAGATAAGCTATTATGCCGGAGACGGAGCCCACCCCAGCACTGCCGCAGGAGCAAGCACGACGGCCTATTTCTACAACAAGTCAGGGACGAGCACGAATCATGCTGTGGCACTGGTCGGCTGGGACGATGATTTTGCTGTGGAGAACTTCGCTGAGAACATGAGGCCGAGCAAAAAAGGTGCGTGGCTTGTGCGGAACTCTTGGGGCAGTACTTGGGGCGACGGCGGGTATTTCTGGATGTCCTATGAGCAGTACATGAATGCTGTTACGGCGTTCGTTGCGGATACTGCCAGCCAGAAGCTCAGGACTTACGAGTATGACTCTCTGGGGGCGACCGGCGGAGTGTCGTACAATTGGTCGGCAAACATCTTCAAGGCAGCAGAGGATGAGGAGCTGCAGTACGTGGGGTTCTACACGCGCGCTAACAACTTGGAATATGAGCTTTACGTGTATGACTTGGGGACGGAACAGCCGACCTCACCAGTAAACGGGGGACTTCTCGCCAGCAAGGACAGCTACAGCATGTATTCAGGGTATCACACAGAGGGTTTCTCCGATACTGTGAAGCTCAGTGCGGGGCACTATTTCTCTGTGGTGATGAACACGAAGACGGCTTATTCTGCGGTTGAGAGGGCTATGAACTGGTCGAGCGGGGAAGTTTACGCGGCTCCTGTCATCAATCAGGGAGAGAGCTATTTCTCCGGCGACGGCACTTCTTGGTCGGAGGGAACAACGATAACGTTCGCAGGCGACTCATCACCGACTCTCATGAATGCGTGCTTGAAGGCGTTTACCCTGCCGGTGAGCTCCATACCTGATGGGATAAAGATTGATGCTGAAAGTTTCCCTGATGAGAAGTTCCGTGAATACGTTGCCAGCAATGATGTCGGGATTGACGCTAATTCTGACGGGTATTTGAGCGATGGTGAACTTGCAGCCGTTACTAGTCTCAAGGTTAATGATAGGGGAATAAGTTCGCTGAAGGGGATTGAACTTTTCACCAGCCTTCAGACTCTCGATTGTTCCGGCAACCAGTTAATATCTCTGGACCTCAGCAAGAATGTTAATCTCACAACAGCGAATCATTCCCCGCAGTCTTTACGTGCCCTCCGAATAACTCAGAAGACCGACGGCCTCTACTACCTCGACTTCACGGAACTTCTGCCGGAAGGTTATGCGAACGTCAGCGCGGACAATTACGACAAGTCGACAGGGCTTCTCACCTTCACGTCCCTCAAGGACAGCGTAACTTACGGGTACTATACGGGCTTCAGCGTGAACCCCTACATGACCGTAACGCTTACTCACGCTCAGGCTCCCGAAGTAGTTACCGGCATTCTTCCCGCTGGACAGAAGGATACAGCCTACACTACAACTCTTGAGGCACTTGGGGACTCTCCCATCACGTGGAGCATTACGGGGACATTGCCCGCGGGACTCTCGTATGACTCAGCCGGGACAATCTCGGGTACTCCGAGCGAGTGGGGCAGCTTCGACCTCACAATCACTGCAAGCAACGATTTCGGCCATGACTCACGCTCCCTCACACTGAGCATTAACGGGACAGCTCCGGCAATCACTACGAGTTCACTTCCTGAAGGTCTGATTGGGACTGCCTACAGCACAACCCTCGAGGCCACTGGAACAACCCCCATCACTTGGAGCGTAACGGGGACACTGCCCGCGGGACTCTCGTATGACTCTACCGGGACAATCTCGGGAACTCCCAGCGAGTGGGGCAGCTTCGACCTCACAATAACTGCAAGCAACGATTTCGGTAAAGACTCACGCTCCCTCACTCTGAGCATCAACGGCACTGCTCCGGCAATCACCACAAGCTCACTGCCTGAAGGGCTCGTGGGCTCATCCTACAGCACAACACTCACCGCCACAGGAGCAACCCCAATCACTTGGAGCGCAGACTCTCTGCCGGCAGGAATCTCACTCAGCGAGTCGGGCACACTCTCAGGGATTCCCACGAAGGACGGAAGCTTTGACCTCAAGATTACCGCAAGCAACAAGTTCGGCACGGGCACTAAGACTTTGCCGCTCAGAGTAAGGGCAGTACCTCCAACGATAAGCACCGCCCAGAATCTCGGCCGTTACCACGTGAATAAATCCCTCTCCATCGACCTCGAGGCCTCTGGAACAACCCCCATAAAGTGGTCAATCTCCGGCGGCTCACTCCCCACAGGCCTCACACTCGCGGAGACCACCGGCAAAATTTCCGGCACACCAACAGCAACCGGCAGCTTCTCGTTCACGGTTAAAGCGGCAAACGGAGGCGGAGAGGCTTCACAAGAATTTACGCTGGAGATCTACCAGTCGCGGATAGCCATCACTCCTTCGCAGGGCAGCATCACCGAAGGCACCGACGGAGAAAGCTATTCGTTCACGTTCGGGGCGGAGTCTCAGGACGTAACGGCATCCGGCAGCTATTCGTGGGAACTTGACGGGACTCTCCCTGATGGCCTGACGTTCAGCGAGGGCACTATCTCGGGAACTCCGACGGAGGCAGGAACTTTCACGTTCACCGTTACCGTAACGCTTGGGGAGTACACGGACTCGGCAGAATATACGCTCGTGATTAACGCGGTGCCTCCCACAATCACTACGGAAGCTCTGCCGTCGGGTGTCGTTGATGAGTTCTACAGCGCGGACCTCACTGCAACAGGTACACAGCCAATCACGTGGATAGTTGACGGTCTGCCGTCGGGGTTGAGCAATGACGCTTCAGGAAGAATCAGCGGCATTCCCACAGTGTCAGGCTCGTTTGATGTTAGCGTTGAGGCCCTGAACAGTGCGGACACTCCAGCAACGAAGACGTTCACGCTCCTCATTGCCGAACCCGACCCAGAATCGCCGGACGTTGATATTAATGCGGCTAATTTCCCGGATGAAATCTTCCGCGAGTACGTCAGGAACTTCGACGCTGACAACTCAGACACCCTCAGCACAAAGGAGCTCAAGGCCGTTACGAGTATCGATGTCGGGAGCATGGGAATATACACGCTCACGGGAATAGAGCACTTCATGGCTCTCGTGTCCCTCGACTGCACTGGCAACCACATTACCGCCCTCGATGTCAGCGAGAACTCAACGCTTGAGGTCCTGCGTTCAGGAGGCCAGAGCATTATGGGCTTGCGTGTGGCCAAACTCAGCGATGACGCATACACCGTGAACTTGGCCGATTACGTTTCCGGCGACTTGGCCAAGATCCGTGCGGGAAGTGTGAAGGCTTCAGGGGATGTTGCAGCCAGCTTTGACGGAACCACAGCGACATTCACGAGCCTTCCACAGAGTGTGAGCTACGAATACGACACGGGATTTGCCGACGAGACAGCAAAATATATGTCTGTGTCAATCCTTCCCGCGTATGTTCCTGCGATAATCACCGCAAGCCTTCCCGACGGTGAACAGAGCGCGGACTATGAGGCGGAGATTGAGGCACTGGGAGAGGGTGCGCTGTCGTGGGACGTTTACGCGGGTGCACTGCCTGAAGGTCTCGAACTTGGCCAGACTTCAGGGAAGATTTCGGGAGTTCCGACTACGGGAGGCAGCTTTGACTTCACTGTTAGGGTGAGGAATATTTACGGAGCTGACAGCAGGGACTTCACGATTTTCGTCAAGGCAATATCTGTTGATGTTCCGGCAGCCTCAGATGATAACCCGCATTCACACATACCTGTTGACCCTTCGCTCTATGACGAGGAGGCTAAATCAGTAGGAATAAACGGGCTTTCTGTCCTGCCGAGATTCGCAATGCCCAGAGAGTCATCACAGGACGTGTATCAAGCAGTCTGTGAGTTCGTGAGCGGAATGGGCATGACCCACAACGTGATTTCTCTAGTGAGTGCCGATTTCCTGAGCTCGCGTGATGTCGTAACGGTCTTCAACCAGCTCAAAGCAGAATTAATCAGTGAGGACACTCCCCAGCTTGCGGCTATAGTTCTGCCTGTGTTCACTGTGAGCGAGGACGGAGTGTATTTCTTCCGTGTGCCTGCGGATAACATTACGAGGCAGGGTACAGCGATATTCTGGCACTCCTACAAGCAGGAGACGGCCTCGAACAATTCAGCACTGCCCCTCGATACGACGGACGCACAGGAGGCATTCAAGAATTACGGAGCGATATTCATCGACGACTCCGGCAACTTCGCTAACGTTCTCTCAGGGGACGAGTACATTAATGCGGCTGTGTACCTTGAGGCCGGGACGTATGAGCCTGTGATTGCTGCGGAAGCTACGTCAAATGATGTGAGGCTTGTGCTTGCGAGCATGTCATCATCAACTCCGAGCACCCCGAGCACACCGAGCACCCCGAGCACACCGAGTACACCGGACACACCGGATACTCCCAACACCCCGAACACTCCGAACACTCCGAGCAGCACTGACGTTGGGCCGAGCTCATCGGACGTTGGACCCAAGAGTCCCGACATTGGGCCGGTATCTCCAGACGTTGAACCCACAAGTCCCGACGTTGGACCCACGAGCCCTGACGTTCAGCCCACACCCGCAAGCCCTGACGTTCAGCCCGGACCACAGAGCGAAGACACTCCCGCACCCGTGCCCGTCCCTGTTCCACAGAGCGGAGATCAGCCCGTTAATCCTCCATCACCTGCACCAGAAAGCGGGGACAACCCGGGAGGCAACACTCCGACTCCTGAACCAGAGCCAGAGCCAACACCTGACCCTGAACCAACACCAGAACCCGAACCTACACCGAGCGTTGACCCTGAACCGTCAGCACCGTTGAGTCCTGCCGTTGACGTTCAGGACCAAACAGTGCAGGAGAAAATCATCGACACTTTGCGCTCACTCAGCGAGGCCTTAAGCAACCTCATTACCAACAACACCGAAGTTGCCGAACTCCCTGCGAGTGCGTCGGGCGGTGAGAGGACAATTGAGGACGTCAGCGACGAGGAATTGGCCGCGATTCCTAAGGACGAGACTCCGGCGGTGATCCTCCCGATTATCGTTGTGCAGAAATCGGCTGTGTACGTGTTCGGCGTTCAGCTCGACAACCTCGAAGTTGGGGCGGTTATCGTCCTT